>JAILCJ010000156.1 GCA_024680445.1 Campylobacter sp. | reverse complement strand
CATTCAAATTGCATATCTTTTAATAACAATTTTTTTCTTGCGTCAGCATCCAAAACTTCTTCTTGATCTTGTCCAATGATTTTACATATAAAATTATCATCAAATAAATTTAGTCTAGATAATATGGAGTCGGATAGATTTTGAATATTAATTGATGTTTTTCTAGTAAGCTGTCTTAATATTATCTTTGTATAGCTATTCTCTTTTGTTTCTACATTATCTTTTTTTGGCGGCAACTCCAATAACTCATCAGCACTCTTGCTCATTAATTCATCATAATTAATAACAAAGCTGTTTATTTTGCCATCTTTGCAACTTTCTACTTCCACCTCTTTGCAAATGCCAAACATAGAAAGCTTGCCTATACCTTTTTTGCCAGTAACTTTTCTTTTATATTTTTGAGTTACTTTTTCATTATCGGTTTCTCTGCGATTTCTACCAATTTGCAAAAAATTGTTATTTAACTCATCCATATTCATACCACAACCATTGTCAAAGATTTCTATTGTTTTTTCTCTAGTATTTTGGCTAATTGAAATCTTGACTTCTGTGGCATCTGCATCATAAGAATTTGTAATCAATTCTGATAAAACTGGTGGCAAAGTGCTATACATACTTAGACCTAAATGCTTAATTGTGGCAGGGCTGAATTTTAATTGAAACATTGCAAAAACTCCAAATATTAAGTGAAATGTATTGTATAAAAATAGTAATTAAATTGCATTTAAAATGACAGTAAAAAAGTTTTTATATCTTATTACTATCATTTTAAATGCACGGATACAGATTTTTTTTATCAAATTTGATTTGCGTTCGGCTACCCTGTGGATTTTTTCTTTTATCAAATTTGGTTCAAATTTGATTTTGAAATTTATCAAATTTGATATTTTATGACAAAAAAAGTCGGTACGCATTTGTACCGACTAAAATTTATGCGTGTTTTTTATGCTTTTTGGCATAGATATTGATAAGCTCGACCGCCAAAGAAAACGCAACGGCAAAGTAAATATATGCCTTTGGTACATGCAAACCAAGACCTTCGCCGACCAAAGAAAATCCGATCAAGATAAGAAAAGAAAGAGCCAAAATTTTAATCGTTGGGTTATTATCCACAAAATTTGAAATCGCCTTTGAAGCAAACATCATTATACCAACGGCAATGACGACTGCCAATATCATAATTTCAACAAGTTGAGCCATACCAACCGCCGTGATAACGCTATCAAGCGAGAAAACTATATCTAAAACGGCGATTTGGATAAGCACTCCCATAAAGCCACCTTTGACATTTGAAACGCTTTGCTCGTGCTCGTCGCCACTTACGCTTGCGTGCACTTCGAGCGTGGATTTTGCGATGAGAAACAAACCTCCAAGCAAAAGCACCAAGTCGCGTCCGGTGATTTCAAAACCCAAAACGCTAAAAAGTGGAGTTGTTAGCTTCATTATCCAAAATAGCGAAAGCAAAAGCAAAATGCGAGTTCCCATCGCAAGGCTAAGTCCCAAAATTCGAGCCTTGTCTCTTTGTTCGGCTGGTAATTTACCAACTAAAATCGCTATAAAAATGATATTGTCTATACCTAAAACGATTTCAAGAGCCGTTAAGGTAACTAGCGAAATCCAAGCCTCTGGCGAAGCCATCCATGAGATAAAATCCATATTTTTCCTTTATTTTTGTTTGATTTTTTGTATAAAATTTGACTTTGCCTTGCAAAGCCTTTAAATTTTTGGCTAATTTTGCCTTAAAATCACTATTTTAGCAAGACTTTTGCAATAAATTTAGTAAAAAAATTATACTTTTGGGTAAAAAACTAATTGCAAATCTGCCAAAAAGTATTTTTCATTTTTTGTAGCTGTTAAAAAATTTTATCACCGCCTCAACCAGCCAGAAAATAACATACGACGCCGCAAACATAATTAGCGAAATTATAAGAGTAATTTTGATCGCAAAAAATATTCTTTCTGGCGTTAAATTTATATCTGGCACTGTAATATATTTATAAAAAAAATAAATCATCGAATACACCGTCACCATCAAGGCACAATAAATCGCAACCTTAAATTTGCCTATTTTATCGAAATATCCGCTTATAGAGCTGACAAGTCCTTCAAAAAAAATACCCATGATCTCAAATAAAAATTCCAACATTTTTTATCTTTATAAAATTTGCTTTTATTATCGCAACGCCTTTTTTAACGCCTTTGTCTACTCATCAAAAAAGGCGATTTTGCAAAATTTTTAGCCCAAATTTATCAAATTTGGACCTTGAAATTTGATAAAAATCCCATGCCAAAGTCTGTATTTAAAGCTAATGGGGTAAAAAATCACAAAAAGCAGTATAGCAAAAATCTAAGAGAAATTTATAATGTTTATCAAAAAAATGAGGAGCAAAAGAGTTACATCAAATTTGAGCCATTTTCAAACTCAAATTTGATATTTTAACTAAAAATTATATAGGCAAAACGCGAATTTTAGGGCTGATTCGCTCTTGTAAAACATTTTCTATCGCAAAAAGCGTACCGCCTGAACCGCTGGCACAACCAGAGCAAGCCCCAAGATAGCGGATATAAATATCGACATTGCCTTCATTTGATTTTTGTATGTCTATGATATCGAGATTTCCGCCATCCATCATAAGCATAGGGCGAATTTCTTCGTCTAAAACCGCTTCGACACTTTTTAATTGTTTGACAACGCTAAGATCTTCAAAGGCGATTTCATCACCAAAAGTCTGGGCAGTCACTATTTTTTTAAGCTTTTCTTGCTCCATTTGTTCACGAGTTTGTTTTAAAATATCGACCAAATAATACTCTTTTTTCTCGTGTCCGCCCGGTTTTACGCAAGACTTGCAAAAAGCCCCTGCCTTCGTGTATTGCGTGATTTCTTCGACGCTTTTTAAGTCATTTAGCATTATGACTTCTTTTATGGTGCCAAGGCTAACTCTTGCGCACTCGCAAACTATGATTTCATCTTCAAAATGCTCGGCATCAACGCCTTTATACTGGGCAGCGGCGGCTTTGATAACATCATAAGCCATTACCGAACAGTGCATTTTTTGAGGCGGAACTGCTGGAACATCTGGCGTGTCACGCATGGCAAATTCAACATCAAGATTCGTTATCTTAACGGCGTCATCGACCTTTTTGCCTATGCAAAGTTCTGCCATCGTGTCGCTACTTGCTATGGCAGTGCCACAGCCAAAACTTTTAAATCTCGCGTCCATTATCGTATCTGTTTTTTCATCGACAAGCCAATACAAACGAACCGCATCGCCACAGCTTTCTGCACCAAAATCTGCAACTATGAGTTTTCCACCACGTTCGTTAGCTTCTTGTTCTGTTATTTCGCCCATAAATTTTGGAAAATTCATGCGGTCTTGAACTTTTTGCGAATACTCATCCCAAATCGATCCGCTTATCAAACTATCTTTTGCCATTTTGCCCTTCTTTTCGCATTTTATGCGAGTTTTTGTAAAAATTTCTTAGCATTTTTTGCAAATCATCTTTTTTAAATTTGCAAATTTAAAAATTCCTATAAACTCATAAATTTACAAATTCGCTAAATCAAATTTGATTTTTTTAAGGCAAAAAATATCAAATTTGAACCCCTAATCCTTGCAAATTTGATATCAAATTTGCAAAGTTTTAGGCTTACAAACCACTTGTATGTCCTTGCGGTGCATAAGCAAAGGTGCTTGAAATCGACCTTAGCCTTGCGATCGCCTTTTTTATTTCGGCTATGGCATAATCGATCTCGTCTTCGGTATTGAATCTTGAAAGCGAAAGGCGAAGTGCGGTGTGAGCTAGCTCTTTATCTGCTCCGATAGCTTCTAGGATAGGATTGCTTTGCAAGGTTTCGCTCGCACACGCAGAACCCGTTGAAGCGGCTATGCCGGCTCGGTTTAGATCCCAAAGCATGGCCTCGCCCTCTACGCCTTTTATAGACGCTAAAATCGTGTTTGGCACCCTATTTTTTCTGTCGCCTATGACATTAACATCAGGAATTTCAAGCAAAGCATCTTCAAGTTTGTCACGCAAACGTCTAACATGCGAACTCTCAAAAGCCATAAATTTGTTTGCCAATTCTAAGGCCTTTGCCATGCCAACTATGCCTGCTACATCGAGAGTTCCGCTTCTTCGTCCGCCCATATGTTCGCCACCATGAAGCAAACTAGAAAGCGGTTGGCTATCTTTTATGTAAAGTATGCCAACGCCTTTTGGTCCGTGGAATTTATGTGCCGAAAAACTTAAAAAATCAACATCCAAATCCTGCACATTTACCGGAATTTTACCCATGGCTTGCACGGCATCGGTATGAAACAAGGCTCCGTATTCGTGGGCTATCTTAGCTAGTTCTTTAACCGGAAAAATCATGCCGGTTTCGTTATTTGCTAGCATTACCGATACCAAGGCTACATCATCGCTCATCACCTCTCGCAGCTGCTGCGGTGTTATGACACCTTGATCGTTTACATCTATAAAGGTTATCTCCACGCCAAATTTGCTTAAAAACTGGCAAGTCATCGCTATGGCTGGGTGCTCGACCGTGGTTGTAACTATACGTTTTTTCTCGCCACTTGCGATCTTGTCAAAATAAATTCCTTTTATCACCCAGTTATTGCTTTCTGTTGCACAGCTTGTAACTATGATATCGTCGCTATCTTTTGCATTTATACCGATATAAAGCTGATCGAGAGCTTGGCGAAGTGCCGGATGGGTTTCAGAACCAAATTTGTGTAAAGAATTTGGATTGCCGTATTTTTCGCAATAAAATGGCTTCATTTGCTCAAAAACTTCTGGATCAACCATGGTTGTTGCGTTGTTATCGAGATAAACTCTTCGTGTTTGCAAGTTTTACCTTTCGTAATTAGGATAAAAAATATCTTTTTAATTTTTCGTGTAATCTTATAGCAAAAATTCTAAAATTTCCTTTAAAATTTAGCTTTAATGTTTTCAAAATAATATAGATTTTGATATAAGTTTGTATTGAAATTCTTTATCAAATAATCTGAAAACAAGGG
>JAILCJ010000131.1 GCA_024680445.1 Campylobacter sp. | reverse complement strand
GGTATATCAAAACCATCAAAAGTATAACTTTGATATTTAGCTTTAACATTTTCAAATAAATTTTTATATGAATAAAACTTAAAAAGTTGAATAAATTTTTGACTTAATTGCATATTTTTATCTATCACAAAAAAAACATTGAATTTAATTGTATAAAATTAATAGCTACGGCATATATTTTACCGTAGCCAGATGTCAAAAACTACATAAACACCGGAATTTCAGTGTTTTCTAAAAAGAATTTTGAAGTTGGGCCAAGCACCATTTCTCTTAGTCCATTTTCGCCATGCCTACCTGCAACTATGATATCAAAACCGCCTTCGATAGCAGTTTTATTGAGTGCGACACCCGGCACCAAAGCCGTATCTATAACCTCAAAACTAACGTCTATACCATGCATTTTTAGATACTCGCAAAGGCGATTTTTATTAGATTCTACATCATCTCCAAGAGAAGTTCTTGAACTTATACAATGCACCAAATTTGCTTGTTGCAAAAGTGGTATAGAACTAGTAAGCGCAAAAGAGCTTTGAGCCGTACCAGTCCAGCTTATAAGCACTTTTTTAGGATCAAATTTTTGCATTTTACGAGGTATAACGACTACATTTTTACCGCTTTTCATAACGGCTGCTTCAAAAGTGCCAGTGATCTTACCAGCAGTTGGTGCAGCAGCTACTATCATATCGTAAAATTTGCTTTCTATCTCAACCACTCGACTTCTTTTGCCCTCTCTTGTAACAAAACTGGCACTCGCTTCACCTTGTGCCAATTCATCGGTAACCTTGATATCAAGCTCTTTGCAAATTTGCTTAAAAATTTCCTCATTTTTGCGATTTTGCTCGTTTATATCAGCCTTGGCAGATTTTAAAAATTCCTCCACCAAAACTCCGCCACGAAGTAGCATTTTCATATTATAAACTATGCTAGGATCAAGCTGGCAAGTTAAAATATCTATATGAGTTTTATACCATTTCGCAACAAGCAAAGCTCCATAAATTCGCTCGGCTATATCATCACCTCCGCCCATAGGAAAAAGCATTTTTTTAAGCATGATTATTCCTGATCGGCAAGAGAAAGTGAAATTTTTGAGCCTTTTTGCTCACTTACGACCACGCTTACCTTATCGCCAACATTTAGCGGAGTTTTTATCTTTGAAACATGAAGCAAGCCGTCTACACCGTCTTTTAATTCGATAAAGGCTCCAAAGTCTAAAATATTTTTTACCACTCCGTCGAATCTATCGCCTATATTAAACACCGGTCTTGGTTTGTGCTCTCTTCTATCATGGCGTCTAGCACCAAATTTAGAATTATCTTTTGAAGTGATTTGTATGATATAATCCTTTGCAGCATCGACATTTTTCTTAGCGTCGCCGGCGATTTTAACCTCGCCTTTTTCCCTGTCAAGATCGATAGAAACTTCAAATCTTTCTATGATTTCTTTTATGGTTTTGCCTGCTTGTCCGATGATATCTACTATCTTGTTTGGATCTATGCTAAAAAGTTCTAGTTTTGGCAAAATTTCTTCATTTACAACTATTTCATCATCCGCTTTTTGCATAAGCGAAAGTATATGAGCCCTACCGCGTTTAGCTTGTTCTAAGGCTTCTTTTAACACATCTAAGCTTATACCACCAAGTTTTATATCCATTTGAAGTGCCGTGATACCATCTATCGTTCCAGCTACTTTAAAATCCATATCTCCATCATGATCTTCAAGTCCCATGATATCGCTTAAAACTGCATGTTGATCGCCTTCAAAGATAAGACCCATAGCAATTCCAGCAACAAGTTTTTGCGTCTGAATACCGGCTGCACGAAGCGCCAAAGAACCGCCACAAACAGAAGCCATAGAGCTAGATCCGTTACTTTCTAAAATTTCTGAAACCAAGCGAATAGCATAAGGCGAATCAAGATCTATACTAGGTGTCAAAGCTCTTTTTGCAAGATTTCCGTGTCCTAGTTCACGGCGACCCGGTGCTTTTATCGGACTTGCTTCGCCAACACTAAATCCTGGAAAATTGTAATTAAACATAAATTTCTCGCTAACAGCAGATTTTTCTGTTAGCAAGTCATATAGTTGAGCGTCGCTATCTGTGCCAAGTGTTGCAACAACCAAGGCTTGAGTTTGACCACGTGTAAAAAGGCAAGAACCGTGTGCATTTGGTAAAATATTTGTTTCTATCGAAATAGGACGAATTTCATCCAACGCCCTGCCGTCCGCACGTCTTCTTTCGTTGATGATTTGCTCTCTTACGATTTTTCGTTTATATTTGCCAAGAACATTGTTTATAACGCCAAGCTCCCAGCATTCAGCGATAGCCACCTCATCACTTGCAATTTGTTCTGCTATCTTTGCTAACTCACTAGCTCTTTCGCTTTTTGCCATTTGATTGATAGCGTTTTTAACTTCATCTTTATAAAATTTATCTATATAAACAGCGATATTTTCGTTTTCTATCTCTGGTTTTAGTTCGAGTTTGGCATCTTCTTTTTTATGATCTTTAAATGCTTCTTCATAGGCATTTGAACCTCTTAAAATCGCCTTTGCAGCAAAATCAATCGCCTCTACCATCAAATCTTCGCTAAATTCGTTCATCTCTTGTTTGTTTAATTCGCTAAAAGCTGCGTCTATAACAGGATCTACCACTGCCATAGGCGTGATAGCATCTGTTTTTTGCGGTAAAGAACGCATTTCTATCATCAAAAGTTCATCTTTTGTGCCGGCTACATACAAATCAAGAGCCGAATTTTTAAGTTCTTGATTGCTAGGATTTAAGACAAGTTCATTGTCTATATAAGCAACTCTAACACCACAAACTGGGCGATTTACCGGGATATCACTAAGATAAAGTGCCGCACTTGCAGCATTTAGTGAAACTACTTGCAAATCAACATCTGGATCAGCCGAAAGCACTAAAACTACGATTTGCGTTGGATAGGCATATCCTTTTGGAAAAAGCGGACGAAGCGAACGGTCTATGATTCTAGCCGTCAAAGTCTCAAAATCCCCCGGTTTAGTTTCACGTTTGATGTAGCCACCCGGAATTCTACCTGCGGCATAAGTTTTTTCAAGATATTGAACCGTTAAAGGCAAAAAATCCTCTTCTACTTGGCTATCTTCACGTGCAACAGTTGCCAAAACGACTGTATTTTTTACACGCAAAAGCGCTGCACCTGCGGCTTGTTTAGCGACCTTATTTAGATCAAAAATTTGAACTTGGTTATTTACTTCTATGCTATATTGCATTATTCATCTTCTCCTTTTGCTGTTTTTTTTAGTGGTAAATATCTCGGACTATCTTCTAATATCGCCATAATTTTTTCATCACTTGCATCAAATTTGCTTTCATAGTAATTATCCACTTCGATAAAATTAAAAATTCTATCAACAGCGTGAATTTCATCAAGCAAATTTCCAAGCGCCGAGGCGACATCGTGGGCTATGACTGGCGTTGCATAACTTATAGTCTTAGCACCCATATTTATAAGCGTTTTTATACAAACAAGGGCGGTAAGTCCGGTCTCGCAACCCTCGTCTATAAGCAAAATATTTCTATCTTTTAACTCTCCTATCAAATTTCCTTTTCTAAATTTATAAATGTTTTGTAAAATTTTTTCTTCATATTTTCTGCTTGCTTCACCATAAACAAAATCATAAGTTATACCAAAAGAATCGATTAATGCGTCATTTGCAACTACATCTTCGGTTTCGCTAACAACGGCTATGGCACATTCTGGATTATTTGGTGCAACTATGGGTTCGCAAAACAGCATTTCATAGTTTATGCCAAGTCCGCTACAAACCTTATCAACTAAGATAACAGAATCTAACGATGGGCAAATAGCTAAACTTTTTCGCTCTAAAATTTCTTTTTTAGGCAAAATTTCAAGCAATTTTTCAGCCGCGTCAAGTTGATCTTTAAATTTTATGGTTTCTTCTATCATTATTTTGCCCCATTTTCTTGTTCATAAGATACATCGTAATGAATTCCGCCCATAGGATAGAAATTTACCAAGAACAAAACGCTATGTGTTTTAACAGTTGCTGCACCCTGTGTTGTGGTGGTAGGCTCCAATTCTTGTCTATAAGTTATGCTGTAATTCCAACATTTTCTATTATGACTTACACCCAAAAACCAAAGCTTAGTGTAGTTTCTTTGTAAATCATACTGAAAACCGCCTCTTAGTTGGCTATGATGCGGGAGTTTTATACCAGCCGCACTTGTTAAATAGTTATCTTTTTTATTTTCAGATTTTTTTTCAACGGTATGAGTTAAATTTACATTAAATAAATCATTGCTATATGCTCCGCCGCTTTGAACAAAATTAAATTTTTTATCGATATGTGAATATCTTAGCCTATTGTATAGCGAAAAATTCGGTGTTAGATATAAATGTATGCTATTTTTTAGATCAGAATACTCACCATCTTCAAGATAGTATCCTTGAGAAATGCTATGTCTTAAAAATTTTCTACCGCCTGATGTATAAAAATATTGAGTAGCATAACCAAGCATTTCTTCTTTTTTACGCTCTTTTGCTAAGAAATTCTCATGCTGTCTGCCTTGCGAATCAAAAATGAATTCATCTTCAAGCAAGCCTTTTTGATAACCCGGCAAGATATATTCGCCACCAAAATTTATAGTATGAAAGAAATTTTCATAAGCCTTAGCAAGGTCGGTATGAAGTGTAAAACGATGATAATTGTCTATATAGTCAAGATCTTTGTCGTCGCTGGTATCGATTTGCGAAACCCTTTTATGAGCATAATCAATATGACTGGCATATATATTTTCATAAAATGAAAACATAAAAGTATCATCAAAAAGTGGCAAGTGAAAAGATATTGGTGCGTTAAATTCATACTGCTTTGCCGTTACGCCTATGCGTCTGGTGTAGTTGTGACTTTGGGCATCGACAGAATAAAGCAAATTTGGATGCAAGATAGAATCGGTAAATTTGTGATACTGAAAACTTGGATATTCTTGCAAAGTGTCCTTATTTTCGTGTCTGTTACCGATTTTTTGAGTGTCGATATTGTATTTGCCATAAGCACCAAAATAATGATCTTCTCCGCTTAGAAAATAATTTAACTTAGAAGTTACGAGTGAATCGTAATCATCATCGCTTTGATCTTGCAAATTTAAATAATCAATGTCATTTAAATAAGTGGCTTTTATCCAAAGTCCTTCTTGCAAATTTTCGTCTATTAGCCCTTTAAACAAACGATCTCTGTCATAAGCAAAGCCAAAGCCCTTGTGAGCTTTGTTTTTTAAAGTTTGTTGGTTAGAGTTTCTAGCCCTTTGTCTGTCGCGGTATTTTTCTCTATCTTCAAAAAAACCAAAAGAAATTTCACCCTTAGAATACGGCGAATCGGCAAACCTAAACGCTCCATAAACTCCGCCACCGCGTCTAGTGCGAATTTGCGGGTCTAGTTCTAGATCCCATTGTTTATAAGGCGCAAAATATATCGGTTGTTTATAATAAAATCCCTCATGCCTACTATATCCTATCTCCGGTGGCAAAAGCCCTGTTCTTCGTGTTGTATCGGTAGAAAATCCAAAATAAGGCAGATAAAAAACAGGAAAACCGCCTATGCTAAAAACTGGATTAAACATATGCAAAAATTTGTTTTCTTTATTTAGCATGGCTGTACTAGCTGAAATTTGCCAATCCGGATCATTTACATTACAACTAGAAACAATGGCTTTTCTAGCGGTGTAGTATTCATCATCGCTCGAACTTTCGTCGCTTTTTAGCCAGACCTCCATTTCTTTATTCATCATAAAAAGCGCCTCAAAATCACTAAATTTATTTTTTAAATTTAACTTTGCATAATTTGAACGAGAAATTTCGCTTGGACCTTTCATCATATTTACATTGCCAAAAAGCTCTATTATCTCATTTGCTTGATCGTAAATAGCCCTATCGGCTGTGATTAGATAAGTTTGCGAATACACTACAACATTTTTGTTTGCTATCACGATATCGCCGTCTTTTTGGACGTCTTGTGCTAAAAGTTCAACATCTTGAATTTGTCCAAAAGCACTAAAAGATAAGGATAAAAAAGTTAAGACTTTACGCAACATCTATGACTACCGTATTTGCGATCTTATCTTGCCAAGTTTGTCTTGCACTATTGCCAAAAGCCCAACAATATCCAAGATAAAAAAGACTTTCGCTAAAAATCCTAACCACAGAACGAAGCAAACTTTTTATCAAATTTGGTTTATCCAAAAGTTCTATATCTACACATGCGATTTTAACGACTATCTTGCCTATGCTCGCTCCATAATACCAAACAAAAAATGCGTGATAAATCACTTTTATCAAAACTATATAAAAAAACAAATTTGATATAAGCACCATAATGTCTTGATAAGTCTGGACTTGCAGAAATTTATCCCAATAAATAACAAGCAAAAGTACAGAAATTAAAATTTCATCTATAAAAAATGCGGCTATTCTTTTGCCAAAAGATGCTAAGCGAATTTGCTCACGCTCGAGCTTTTGTGAAATTTCATCATAAGACATCAAAGCACCTGCCAAGCGATATCCTTGCGATATTGCATACCATCAAATTTTACATTTTCGCAAAGCTCATAGGCAGATTTTTGAGCTGATTTTATATCATCTCCAAGCCCAACACAAACAAGCACACGGCCACCACTAGCATAAAGTTCGCCGTTTTCTTCGCTTACGCCAGCATAAACTATGTGAGAATTTGCAGGAATTTTTGAAACAGAAATTTTAGCCTTTGGCGATGATTTGTAAGGATAATCACGACTTGCTATCACCACGCCAACGGCTGCTTTATTTATCAAATTTACTTTTTTTAACTCGCCTTTTGCGGCTGAATATAAAATTTCGCTCAAATCCCCGTCTATGAGTGGCATAAGCACCTCGCACTCTGGATCTCCAAAACGAACATTAAATTCAAGCACATAAGGCAGATCATTTACAACCATAACGCCTACAAAAAGCACTCCACAAAAAGGAGAATTTTCAGCCTTCATACCTTGCAAAGTCGGCTTTACAACTTCGTTTTCAAGCAAAGTTATCAAATTTTTACTAGCCAAAGGACTTGGAGCATAAGCACCCATGCCACCGGTATTTGGACCTAGATCTCCGCTCAAAAGACGTTTGTGATCTTGTGCAACTGGCAAAGCAACGAAATTTTCACCATCACAAATAGCAAAAAAACTAAGCTCAAAACCATCTAAAAATTCTTCAACAACGACTTTTTTTCCGGCGTCTCCGAAACTTTCGCCACTTAGCATATCTTTAACAGCTTTTTTAGCCTCGTCATGGTTTTGTGCGATTATCACGCCTTTACCGGCACAAAGTCCGTCGGCTTTAACCACTACTTTTTCACCAAGGCTATCTATAAAATCATAAGCCATTTTTTCATCATCTGTGTTTAGATATCTTGCGGTACGAATTTTGTTTTTTGCCAAAAAGTCTTTCATATAAGCCTTACTGCCTTCAAGTCTTGCAGCGGCCTTGCTTGGACCAAAAATAGCTAAATCTTTGGCTTTAAAAATATCGACTATTCCCTCACTTAATGGGGCTTCTGGGCCGACTATGCATAAATCGATGCCATTTTCTTTGGCAAAATTTGCTAATTCGTTATAATCTTTGATATTTAAATTTTCGCCTAATTTTGAAGTTGCTCCGTTGCCGGGAGAGAAGTAGAGTTTGTGGGCTATTTTTTCATTTTTGAGTTTTAACGCAATGCTATACTCACGACCGCCACTGCCGATGATAAGAATTTTCATATTTGCTCCGTGAATTTTAAACCCAAGTGGGCGTCGCATAGAAGAGTGGCCCATAAATAAAGCCAATCTTGCGAGCAGGCGAAAATCAACAGGTTGCAACTTCTCACGCAGGGGGTTGGGGTTGCGCTCAAACAAAGCCACATCACAAGAGTTCCGCACAATTTCGCTAATACAAAAGTGTTGGACCCCATAAAATGCTTCATCGCACCACTCAGGCTCGGTTGTAATTATATAAATTTTTTGCTTAAAGTATGGTTTTGGCAAGTTTTATACAAGCATCAATGTCACAAATTTGCGGTATAAAGACTTTTTTTTGCTCACCAAGTGCCTTTGCTGTGCTTTCGCCTATCGCGACCAATTTATAAGTATCAAGGCTAAAAATTTTCTTAAAAATTTGAACATTTTTTGGCGAGGTAAAAATCAAAACCGAACCCGCTTTTGGCGGATTTATCAAATTTGATATTTCTACGCTTTCATAGGCTATGATTTGAGTTAAATTTACTCCATTTTCTAACAAAATTTCAGGCAAGGACGAAGCGATTTGTTTAGCTCTTAGATACAAAACCTTTTTGCCTTTTAGCTCATCTTTAAATTCGTTTGCAAGGTCGTTGCCATAGGCTTTGCTTGAAATTTTTATCTTTTCGAATCCAAAATTTTTAGCACTTTGCAAACTTGCCTTACCAAGAACATAAATTTGCGTTTGAAAGAGTGAAATTTGGTTGATTTGCAAGGCTTTTATAGCATTTTTTGAACTTATGATAAGGGCATCAAATTTGGATAAATCAAGGCTAAATTTTTCAAATTTAATCTCGCTAAGAGCAAAATTTATAACCTCTTTGTCATCGCTTTTGGTATTTGAGATAAGATAAATCATTTTAAGTATTTTTTAGCTTTTAAATAGCAAAGCAAAACGCCAACAAAGCACGAACTTATCACGACTGGCGTGCTGATTAATATATTGCCAAGTCCAACCAAGGGCGAAAGTATACCGCCAAGAAAAAAGGGGCAAAAACCAAGCATGGCAGAAGCCGAACCTGCAAATTTGCGTCCCAAATTCATAGCCGATGATGAAGCCGTTGGCAAAATAAAACCTGTAAAAAATAATTGCAAGAAAAAACTTGCAATAACAAATTTGACACCAAGTCCAAGGATAAAGACCAAATTTAAACAAATACAAGCGATAAAAAGTCCAGAAATTCCGATAAAAAATGCTAATTTTTCATGAACTCTATTTGATATAGCCGCACCAACGCTAAGAGCCAAGCCATTTACGCCAAAACAAATGGCAAATTGTATCTGCGAAAGGGCATAAAAATCTTGCAAGATAAAGGTGCTGGCGGCTATATAAGCAAACATTGAACCAAGTGCAAAGCTTAAAATGCCAACAAAAAACATAAATTCTTTATACACTATGAGTTGTTTATAAACACCATAGGTTTGCAAAAGAGGCATGGTGAGTCGGCGATGTTTTGGCAAGGATTCTTTAAAATTAAAATTCGCTATAAAAAGCACTATGCCTATTATGCTTAAAACCGCAAAAATTCCACGCCAATTCATATATTTTAGCAAGATAGAACCGCCCAAAGGCGATAAAATCGGTGCAAGTGAGTTTATAACCATCATCAAAGAAAAAAAGTTTTTTAGCTCAACTCCGCTATACAAATCACCAACAACAGCCCTTGAAATAACGACACTGCCGGCAGATGAAAGCCCTTGTATAATGCGTAAAAATATAAACATTTCTATGCTTTGAGTAAAAAATATAAAAATCGTGCTTATGGTATAAATGATAAGCGAAATAGTAAGCGGAATTTTTCTACCAAATTTATCACTCACGGGACCTATTAAAAGCTGACCTATGGCAAGTCCAGCCATGCTTGTTGTAAGCGTTAGTTGCGTCATAGAAGTGCTGGTGTTAAAACCATTGGCTATGGCGGGCAATGCCGGCAAATAAAGGTCGGTTACGAAGGGTCCAAAAGCCGAAAGAGCGGCTAAAAATAAAAGCAAAAAAAGGCGGGAATTTTGTTTCATCTATCCTAACTTACTTAGCATGAAGGCTGTCTTCTTTGCTACATGCAAAACTTTGGTCTATTAATTCATACAAATGCGAGGCACTAAGGTCGATAGAATCGAGATTTACGCTTATCCAGTTTCTTTTATTCATATGATATGCCGGTAAAAATGTTTTATTGTCTTTTAAAAGCACTATAAGCCCCGGAGGCAATTTCAAATTTAACAAAGTCACAGAACTTTGAAAATAAAAATTCTCGTCGTATTTTATTTTTTCGGTTTTTACGCTAAGACTTAGGGCAAACCATTTTTTGCTATCCCTATGGCGAAAAACCGAAATTCCGGGATATTTTATAAAAATATTCTCCGGAAAAACTCTATACTTTGTATAAACATAGGCTATGACTTCGGCTAGTGCAACCATAAAGATTATTTATTTGCGCGTTCGATATATTCGCCACGAACAGTATCAACTTTGATGACTTCGCCTTCTAAAACATGAAAAGGTATAGAAATAACCGCACCGCTTTCAAGCGTGGCTGGTTTTTTGTTGCTACCTTGGGTATCGCCCTTGAAATTTGGTTGGGTTTCGACTATTTTTAGCTCGACAACTTGTGGAACTTCAACGCCTATGGCTTTGCCGTTGTGAAATAAAATTTCAACCATCATACCATCTATCATCCATTTTTTAGCTTCGCCAACATCATCGTCGCTAACACTGACTTGTTCGTAAGTTGTAGTATCCATAAACTGACAAAATTCGCCGTCGTCGTATAGGTATTGCATTTCTTTTTCTTCGAGTTGTGGCTCATCACATTTATCACCTGCGTGGAAGGTCTTTTCAAGCACTTTTCCGTCTATAAATGATTTGATTTTAGCCCTTACAAAGGCCGCACCTTTACCCGGTTTAACATGTTGATATTCAACGATTTTATACGGAACGCCGTCTAGTTCTATTTTAAGACCTTTTTTTAGATCTCCCATGCTATATGCCATTTTTGCTCCTTTGAAATAAAGCTCCGATTATATCAAATTTAACTTTAAGTTAAAATTTTAAAAGAAATGCAAACAAATTTTTTATATAATAAAATTTTTTTTTAAAGGAAAATTATGCAAAGAAATTCTTGGAGTTCAAGACTTACATATATTTTAGCCGTTGCGGGGGCGACTGTTGGCTTTGGTGCAACTTGGCGTTTTCCATATCTTGTAGGACAAAATGGCGGCGGAGCTTATGTGCTTACCTTTTGTATAGCCATGATAGTCATAGGCATACCGATGATCTTGGTCGAAAACGCCATAGGTAGGCGACTTAAAGTAAATGCAGTCGATGCCTTTGGCGGTAGTCTAGACGGTAAAAAAATTTCAAAATCATGGCGAATCGTCGGCTGGATGGGGCTTATAGGTGCCTTTGGTATCATGGCGTATTATATGGTTATCGGCGGTTGGGTGCTTAACTACATAGCACAAATAACTTTTGGAATCTTAGATATTTCAAGGGTCGTAAACCTTGATATGACTACTAAATTTTATGAACAAAACATAGTCCAAAACCCGCTTTCAGTTAGCTTTGCAACCTTAGTTTTCGTGCTTATAAACTATATCGTTTTGGTTCAAGGTGCCGTCAAAGGCATAGAACGTTCGGCAAAATACCTTATGCCATTGCTCTTTTTTCTCATGCTTATCATGGTTACAAAAAACCTTACGCTTGACGGAGCCATGGACGGGGTGAAATTTTACCTTACACCGGATTTTTCAAAGATAAATGCCAAACTCTTTGTTGATGTTTTGGGGCAAGTATTTTTCGCACTTTCGCTCGGTTTTGGCGTAATGATAACGCTTTCAAGCTTTGTCAAAAAAGACGAGGGTTTGGTTAAAATTTCTATGATAACTGGCGTTTTAAATACCGCTATCGCCGTGCTTGCTGGGCTTATGATTTTTCCTTCGCTTTCTACCTTTGCTATCGAACCAAGCAGTGGTCCAAGCCTTGTTTTTAAGTCTTTACCGATAGTTTTTTCAAATATGTGGGCTGGAAAATTTTTCGCCATTAGCTTTTTTACCTTGCTTATGATAGCCGCACTTACGACTTCTTTGCCAATATATGAAGTCATCATCACAACCGTTCAAGAAAAATTTAAAATTCGCCGTAAAATGGCGATAAGTATCGTGCTGGGCGTGATTTTTGTCCTTGGCAATCTCCCATCAGCCATGGCAACAAATTTATTAGCCGATGTAAGCATTTTTGGCAAAAATATCTTTGACGCATACGATGCGATTTCGGCTACGATATTTTTTGTGCTAACCTCGCTAGGATGTGCTATTTTTGTGGGTTGGGTGCTAAAAGACGAAGCAAAAAAAGAAATTTTGCAAGGCAGTGAAAAATTTAAAACCATAGTTGATATCTGGTTTTTATATGTCAAATTTGTTATACCATTTTTGATTTTGATAGTTTTCATAGCCTCGTTTTATGATAATTTTTTAAAGGCATAGTTAATGTTAAGTTATTTGATTTTTATCTATCTTTTTGTCGCTGGTTTTAAAATTTATCTAGCCATTATAGATTCGAATTTTATAGCCGAAAAAAGCCAAGAAAAACCCGTTGTATTAAGCGAAAGTGAGTATAAAAAATCGGCTATCATACAAATTCAAAACCATAAATTTGATATTTTTAGCTTGATTTTTGACGCCTTTACCTTTTTGCTTTGGGCGTTTTTTGGCTTAGAACTTTTGTATAAAAACATAGTCGTAAATGATACTTTGGGCGAAAATGTCGTATTTGTGATGAGTTTTATCATCATCTCCGCCTTGCTCGAACTACCTTTTGAAATTTATGAACAATTTGTCAAAAACAAAAAACAAGGTTTTTCAAATATCACTCCAAAAATTTACATTTTAGATAAGATAAAAGCCTTGCTTTTGACCCTGATTTTTGGCTCGGCCTTTGTTTGGCTTTTACTTTGGTGCATTAAGGCTATGGGCGAACTTTGGTGGTTTTGGGCATTTTTGCTAAGTTTTGGCATTATTTTAATCATCAACCTCATCTATCCTACATTAATAGCACCGATTTTTAACAAGGTAAAACCCCTTGAAGATGGCGAATTAAAGACAGCCATAAGCGAACTTCTAAACTCTTGCGGATTTAAAAGTAGTGGTGTTTTTAGCATGGATGCCAGCAAAAGAGATAACAGATTAAATGCGTATTTTGGCGGTTTTGGCGTTAGCAAAAGAGTTGTGCTTTTTGACACCTTGATTCAAAAACTAAGCACAGATGAAATCATTGCAGTTTTAGGGCATGAGTTGGGGCATTTTAAACACGGCGATATCTTTAAAATGATAGGCATAAGTGCGTTAATGCTTTTTTGTATGTTTGGACTTTTTGGCAATGTCTCACCGCAACTTTACGAGGCCTTAGGACTTAGTCAAAATGGCGGCAGTATCATTGTTTTTATGATACTTTTTTTACCGATTTACAACTTTGCTTTTAGCCCTATAACTTCGTATCTAAGTCGCAAAAATGAATTTGGTGCGGACGAATTTGGTGCAAGCTCTAAAAGTAAAAACGATATGATAAACGCCCTTAAAAAATTAGGCAGCCAAAACAAGGCCTTTCCTATGAGTCACCCACTTTACGCTTTTATCTATCACTCTCATCCTAGCCTTTTTGAACGCATTACAAAACTTGAAAATGACGATACAAGACGCCCTTAATACGGCAAGTTTAAGGCTAAAAAACCTGTGTGAAAATCCAAGCAAAGTAGCTAGAATTTTGCTTGGATTTCACCTAAATACCAGCTTTGAACGCATATTTTTAGACGCCAAAAAAGACTTAAACGACCCACAAGCTTTTTTCAAGCTCGTAAAACGTTACGAAAATTACGAACCACTCGAATACATCACGCAAAAAGCGGAGTTTTATTCTCGTGATTTTGAAATGTCAAAAGGCGTTTTGATAGCCAGAAGTGAAACGGAAATTTTGGTTGATAAAG
>JAILCJ010000113.1 GCA_024680445.1 Campylobacter sp. | reverse complement strand
TCCTTTATAAAGGTTTCGCCGTTATAGTAAAAAAAGTTATCACCGCTTATATTATTAAATCTTTCTTTGCTAAATTTTATGCCTTGTCCTTCATCACCAAATAGTCCAAAACTTTTAGAAACAACATAAAAATTCAAAGACATTCTAATCGGCACTATTTCATCGTTTGAATCTATATAAAAATAACTCATATCTAAACTAGCACCAGTTTTTTTATAATTATCTTTGCCTATGAAGTTTATTATTTTAGAAGTATATTTATTTGAAATTTTAGTTTTTTTGCCAGTTTCGTTTTCGTATTCAGTCCAAATAGTATAGTATTTTTTACCATTTGAGAGGGTTTGAGGGAATTTTTCATTAACTGGCGAAGTATCGACAGCATATAAACCATCGCCCAAATCCCTACCTTTTAATCCTTTTATCATTTCTTTTCTTAAAGCCTCTCTTTCATTTATCTCTTTTTCAAGCTTTTTATCAAATACATAAACTCCGCCGTATTGCTCGGCTAAGCGTTCAAGTTCTTTTGTGCTTATACCTTTGGCTGTGCAAGAGACTAAAAATACTCCGAGTAATAATATAAAAACAAGTGAGATAAATTTCACTATTTGTCCTTTGGCATAAAAAAGTTTATTTTACATAAATTTTTAGGATATATGTATGAATTTTTTATAATTTTTAATAGCATTAATCGCAAAGTCCAAATTTTAATTTATAAGATTTTTTTGTATTGTGGCTTAATATACTTGCAAAACCAAGTTTGCTATGTGTTTGCGAACCAAGTTTTAAACGCATATTATCTGAATAATTGATATCCAAACATACATCGGCAGCAAATTCCGCATTGCTTAAAAACATAAATGCATTTTTTAATTTATCAAAGTTTGTAGCACCCGGAAAATAATCACTAGCTTCGTTATAGTTTAAGTCTTTTATATATATCATTATCTTGCTTTGATGACTTATCGTTTTTTCTCCAAGAATCAAATTTTGTCCAACATTAGTGTTTTCTAAGCCTATTTTGCTTTGTTGTGTTTTTGGTATGTTTATATAATGAGGGATATTTTCTATGATAGATAAACGTCCTTGTAGGTTAAAGTTTTGCCTTAAAATTTGTTCTATGTAAATTTTGGGTCGTCTGGCACTTACCAAGAGTGGGGCGAAAGGTAGATATGTTTTGGCTGTTTCTTTGTCGGTTAAACCAAGAATTTTAAATAAAATAATAGAAATTCTATCGCTAAAATCTCCTTTGAAAGATCTAGGATATGTTTTTGATGAAACTATTTCGAAAAATATCCAAAGTAAATAGTTGTTGAAAAAATCAAAAAAAGCTTTCCACTCGTCACTATTGCTTTTGCGAAATTTATCAAGCAAATAACTAGGTAAAAGTGATGATGTTCCATAAAGCCCCATAAAATTTACTAAAAATTCAAGATATTTTCCATTTGGTGAATGTATCACTTTGCCATTGCGAATTTCTTTTACGGGATGTGATAATGAAGCTTCGTCTCTAAAAATTATATTATCGCTTGTATATTTATTTAATGCTCTTTTTGTTACACGATAAAAATTTGAGTATTGTAATTTCATATTATCGTTTTTAAACCGTCTGATGCTTTATAAGCTAATACTTGTGAGCTTTTTACGCATTTAACTTTGAGTTCGCAAAAAGAATTTATGGACGCAAAACTAGAAAGAAATTTTGAAAATACAAGTCCTATGATATAAATTTCGCCTATGCTATAAAATTTATCATCATCTATAAAAATTACACAAAGCGTTCCTTTTTTCATCTCGCCATTGCTTAAACGATATATAGGTTTAGACTTTATATCTACTATACAATTAGCGATATTTTCGCTTGTTTGTTTATCTTCATATGGACTAAATGCGTTTAAAACAGCTAAAAAAGAATCTTTTTCGAGCATGGTTTTATAGCTAAATGATAAAACGCTGATTAATTGCCAAAGAACATTGCCATCGACATTAACTCTTTTTATTTTTGTTGGAATAGTTGTGTTTTTGGTAATAATGTGTTCAAAATTTTGTATATGATTTATCTGTGCTATTTTTAAATTTTTTGGTAAATCAGCATTGCAACAAAGTGCTTCTATGGTGATGACTTCTGGAATTTTGCTTTTAGAGTAAAATGAAATTTCTTTATAATGGTTTTTAGATGAATCGATTTTATTTTTTATAGAATAATAATCAACCAAACCATTTTCCTTAAAAAAGGCAAATCTTTCAAAGCTTTTATAGTTTTTCAACCTTCTTTTTTTGCGATTAGATGAATCGTGTGCTATGACTCTTGTTATTTGAATAACTTCGGAGGAGCTGATATTTTCACGATTCAAGAAAATTCTATATGTATCTGTTTTATTGTTGTTTGTTATAGGTTCGGCATCGGATTTAAATAAATTTATAGCCGGTGTAGCCGTGAGAGAAAAATTTTCGATTCTTGGTAGATAATCATTAGGAAAATTTTGTTTGAATATAAATTTGATAGTAAATCTTTTAGAATCAAAATTTTTTAATGATTTTAAATTTTTTATATTTATAAAATTGAATTTTTCACTCATGAAAAATAATTCTTGCAACATCGAATACGCTTCAAAACCAAAATCATCGTATTTTATAGCTCTTTCATCAAGTCCTAGTATGTGTATATCGTCATTGTTAAGTTTAAAGCTTTGATTCGTATCTGGACACAAAACGATAATTTCTTTTAGATACAACATAAGCCACATTATGAGCGTTGGAGAATATACATCTTTGCCAACAAATAAATTTAATTGTTCTATATTTAAGTTGTTTAATTTCACATCTTCGGCATTTACATTAAAATCAAAATTTAAAATATAATCATTTTTTATAGTTCCTATAAAAACATTTGTGATAGCGATAGGATGAACAAAAACATCATAAATGGTTTTAAATATGCATTTTATGCCATTGTCAAGCAAACCATAAACTTCTGTGCCTTTTGGTATAAGTGTTGATTGGTTTGAGTCTGGATTCTTAAACGCAAATTCTTGTATGCAAAATGATGGAAATTGGTTCATATAATTTGGCACTAAGATATTGACCAAACTATCTGCTATGCTTGGTATGTTTTCATCGAGTTCTTGTCTGATACGCGATGTTAATAGTGCTAAATTTTCGATTATTTTTTCTACATCTGGATCGTTGCTATCTTGTGATAGAAATGGTGCTATCTTTGGATATCTTTTGGTAAAAATATCACGCATATCATTAAGATATCCTAACTCTTTTCTAAAATACAGCACATTGTTATCTTCGTTTAGCACTGTATTACCTCACAAAAGCGATTGTTAAGAAAAACGATTTTGATATCAAATTGATTAAATTCATCATTATTCATGGCAAGTGAAAGAAAAAAAGTTAATTGATTCGGAGCGAGTCTGTTATCGCAACTAATGTTTTCTACTCTTGCCCGTCTTTCAAATTTGTTTATAGTGTTATAGATTCCTTGTGCCATATTGTTACAAAGCTCGTTTTGACTTAAATTTAAATCTTGAAAATTTGGCATATTTACAGAATCTAAAAAGCCAATTCTATCAAGTCTAGAATTCAGCAAAATGTCGATATTGTCTTTTATATCTTTTACGACATTTTGCCTATATGGATCTGAATTTGGTATTTTGTTTACTTCGTGCAAAATCCTATCACTTAAAGCCATTATTCTTTATCTAGCTTTCCTACCAATGATAGTTCAAAACTTGAACCCATGTATTTAAAGTGTGGTCTTGCAGATAGAGTTATCCTATACCAACCTGCCTCACCGGGAACATCGCTAACTACAACATTTGCTCCCTTAAATGGTCTTGCACTTCTTACTGCTGCTGGTGGATTTTCTTGATCTGATATATATTGTCTTAGCCACTCATTTAGTCCGCGTTCAACATCTATACGTTCTTTCCATGTGCCTATCTCTTCGCGTTGTATAACTTTAAGATAATGTGCCAATCTCGAAATCAAAAATAAATATGGAAGTTGGGTTCCTAGCCTGTAATTTGTTTCTGCTTCTTTACCTTCTTGTGTATTTGGGAAAATTTTTGGTTTTAAAACAGAGTTGGCTGAGAAAAATGTGGCGTTATTGCTATCTCTTCGAAGTGTGAGAGCGATAAAGCCATTTTCAGCAAGTTCGTATTCCATCCTATCTGTTATCAAGGTTTCAGTTGGAATTTTAGCCTGTGTGCTTACATAGTTTTCATATACATAAGTAGGTAGGTCTCTTACTTCCCCGCCACCTTTTGGTCCTATGATATTTCCGCACCAACCATATTTTGAAAAACTATCTGTTAGGCAAGTGCCGAGTGAATAGGCAGAATTTGTCCAAAGTAAATTTTTATGTACGCCGTCAATTCTTTCGGTATAGTTAAAACTTTTTATCGGATTGTCTTCTGGTAGATAAGGCGATCTTCCTAGTTGTTTTACCGTTAAAGCACCTATATATTTAGCGTTTTCATTTTCACGCAAGGTGTGATATCTGGTGTATTGAGGTCCTTCTAATAAGTCTTTTAAGTCTTTGATTTTTGAAATTTCAGAGTAATCTGTTAGTCCAAAGAATTTAGGTGAAAATGTAGTTAGTAGCACAGAGTGACTCATCGCCGATATAGATGACATTTTATTTAAATAATTCATATCAACATTTGTTTTATCCATATCGTAGTCGCTTATGATACAACCTATCGGTTCGCCACCAAATTGTCCGTATTCAGCAGAATATACTTGTTTATACATAGCACTTTGTGTTATATCAAGATTCGCTTCAAAGTCATCTAGAATTTCTTCTTTTTGAGCATCGCATAAAACTATTTTGATATTTTTATTAAAATCCGTACGACCAACTAAAAAATTTAAACCTCGCCATGTAGATTCGAGCTTTTGGAATTCTTCATGGTGTAAAATTTCGTCCATTTGAGCAGAAAGTATGTTATCGATATGGGCTATCATTTCATCAACTGCTAATTTATTGATTTTGTCTTCTGGGTTTTGTGTTTCGACAATGTTTGCCAAAAATTCAGCAACGCCTTGTTTTACTATATCATAGCTTTCATCTTCGACTGAAAATTTACTTTTTTCCATTATGCTATCAATGATAGGCATTTTCGTTTGTGTTTCGCTTTGTTTAAGTGTTTCTAGATTATTGGTTTTTAGCATCTTTTATCTCCAAGAGAAGTTCTTTTTTAGCTTTTTTATCTTTTGCTGCTTCTAAAATCGCCTTTTTAAATTCTGGGATATTGCCCATAGGTCCTTTTAATGCCACAAGTGCCTTTCTTAGTTCTATGAGTTTTGCGATTTCGGGTACTTGTTTGGCTACGCTATCTGGTGAAAAATCTTGCATACTTGTAAAACTAAGATTGATATCTATTTCGTCTTTGCCTATACCAAGTTTGTTATTGACATAAAAATTTTTCTTTATATCCATATTTTGCATAACATCGTTAAAGTTATGTTTGTTGATAGTTATAGCTTTTCTGTCTTCTAGTGGCGTTTGATTTTCGCCGGAAAAGTTTGCAACAACCATAAGTTTGAGTGGAAGCTCTACATCAGCTTCTTGTCCGTTTGTTTTTGCCTTATAGCTTATATTTATACGCTCTTTTGGTGGTAGTGAGCCATCAGCCATGTTTTATCCTTTGTAAAAAAAATGTGGTTACGCATTATATTATATTTTACCTTAGCTCTACTTTTGCTTTTTGGTAAATTTCGCTAAGATATTCTTTTAATTCTGTATTTTCTATAAAATTTATGATTTGAGCATAAATCATTTTGGCATTGTTTTTCATATTATTTTGTTCAAATATTTTAACCATATCGAGCATAGCATTTAAATTTTGTTTTGCATTGTGTTGTTTTAAATTTTGTTCCATATTTAAAAAAGTGCCTTCTAATGTCGCTATTTGCATTGTTTCTTCTTTTATTTCGTTTTGTGTGTTATTAAAAAATTTAAAACATTTGTCATCACAAAAATAATGTGAATTTTGGTATTTGAGACTTGTTAAAATTTCATTTTTTGATAAAAATGAGCGAGTTTGAAATATTAAAATCGATACGGCTTCATGCAAACTTAATTTTTGCAAAAAGTTACAAAACGAAACAATTCCCTCAAAATAGTATGGATTCAAAGCCAAATTTGACATATAAAATTTTATAGCATCGATTCCACTTTGGCTTGGATTGTTAAAATTGTTTATCAAATTTGCATCTGGATAGCGAATTTGAGTAATAAAATCTGTATGTGGAGGTGTATTTGTTATGCGACCCCACATAGCTTGTGTAAAAATAGCATAAGCACTAGTGTTTGCCAGATCTTGCTGTAAAATGTCATAAGCTAGATTGAGAAAAAAATCTCTATGTTCGCGTTCATTTGCCGTTAAAATATCAAATTTGTTTGAAATTGTACTGCTTTGGCTTTGATTTATACTAACTACTATTTCTTTTTCTTCATTTTTAACATCATCTTGAACTTTTGGAATAGCTTTTCTATCTATCCTTGAAAATTTTATATCTAGTATGTTTTCGTATTCAGCAAAAATTTCGACTAATTTTGTAGCATTATCGTCCTCGATATCTTGCATTTTAGAGTTAAATTCTTTTATAAAATTCTCTAAGGAAATTTTAAGAGCTCTTTTTTTTGTGTTTAAGTTATTTTCGTTTTTTGCAAGTGCAAGAGGATTTGTTTTAAATAAATTTAAAAAGTGTTCA
>JAILCJ010000078.1 GCA_024680445.1 Campylobacter sp. | reverse complement strand
GATATTTTTGTTTTAAATTTGATATTTCAAAAACAAATTTGATATTTCAAAGCAACTTTGATATTTTTAAGGCAATTTTGAAAAATTTAAAGCCTAAAATGGCAAAAGTTTTTAAAAATGCAATTTTACAAAGAGCATTTTTTAAAATTTTTTACAAAAAAGGGTTTTTATGAATAAGCACATTTTCTCATCTCGTTGGGCGTTTATACTTGCCTGTATCGGTTCGGCGGTCGGTATGGCAAATGTTTGGGGTTTTCCGTACAAGGTTGGAGCCAACGGTGGCGGAGCATTTTTTATCATTTATATTTTTTTCGTGGCGCTTTTTTCTTATGTCGCACTTTCAGCCGAATACGCCATAGGACGCAGGGCAAAAACTGGCACCTTAGGCTCTTATGAATACGCTTTTTCAACGCGAGGTTGGGGCAAGGTCGGCAAGATTCTTGGCTGGATACCGCTGGCTGGGTCTATGTGTATAGCCATAGGTTACGCCGTCATCATCGCTTATGTGCTAAAAGCCTTGGTTGAAGCACTCACAGGCTCACTAATGAGCGTGGATACAAACACTTGGTTTGAAAGTTTTGCTTTAAAAGAATATTCTGTCGTGCCTTATCATGTCGTAGTCGTTTGTGTCACGCTTTTGACGCTATTTTTTGGGGCAAAAAGCATAGAAAAAAGCAACAAAATCATGATGCCTTTGTTTTTTATATTGTTTTTAATCTTGGCTGTGAGGGTGTATTTTTTGCCAGATTCTCATTTGGGTTATAATTTTTTGTTTAGTGCGGACTTTTCAAAGCTTGAAGATCCGATGGTTTGGGTTTGGGCGATGGGACAAGCCTTTTTTTCTTTATCTATCACCGGTTCTGGTATGCTAGTTTATGGTTCGTATCTGGCAAAAAGCGAGGACATAGTCGATAGTGCCAAAAAAACGGCGTTTTTCGATACTTTGGCTGCAACCGTGGCTGCCTTTGTCATGATACCAGCTGTGTTTGCCTATCATATGGATCCAGCCGCTGGACCAAAACTGCTTTTTGTAACCTTGCCAAAGATACTCCAAGATATGCCGGGCGGTCAAATTTTTGCGATTATTTTATTTACAGCCGTGATTTTTGGGGGCATTTCGTCTTTGCAAAATATGTTTGAAGCGGTGGCTGAATCCATACTTCACAAATTTCCAAATTTCAAAAGATCTTATGTTTTGTTCGGTCTTTGCGTGATTTGTCTCGGTTTTGGTTTAAATATGGAGATGATATCAAGCTGGGGTCCGTGGATGGATATAGTTAGCATTTATATCATACCTTTTGGCGCTTTGATAGGTGCGGTTTCGTGGTTTTGGGTGATGAAAAAAGACGATTTGCTTGATGAAATCAACTGCGGTGCCGTAAAAAAACAAGGGAATTTTTGGTATCTAACGGGACGATATTTATATGTGCCACTTGCCTTGGTGCTTTGTATCATCGCACTTAGCATGCAAATTGCTTTTTAAATTTGCTATAATCTCGCAAAATTTTTGCAATGAGAGAAAATGGCTTTAATCGATCTAATAGAAGTTAGTAAAAAATTTGATACAAAAGAAATTTTAAACGAAGTAAGTTTAAGCATAGGCGAACACGAAAAAATCGCTATTATCGGTAAAAATGGCGGTGGTAAAAGCACTCTGATGAAAATTTTATGCGGAGTGCTTGAAAGCGATAGTGGCAGGGTGATAAGGCAAAATAACATTAAGGTCGAAATGTTAGCCCAACAGCCGAAATTTGAGGCAAATTTAAGCGTTCGAGATGTTTTAAACAATGAACTTAAAGAAATTTTTGACGCCAGAGATGAGTACACAAAACTTTTGCATACTCTCCAAGATAAACCAGACGACGAAAAAGCCCATAAAAGGGCTGATGAACTCATAAAATTTATAGAATCCAAAGACGGCTGGGACATAGAGCGAAGCATAGAGATTTTGCTTGAATATTTTAGTTTAAAAGAGTATGAAAATCGCCTTGTTTCATCGCTTAGTGGTGGCGAAGTAAGGCGGGTGGCTTTGGGTGCTTTATTGCTTAAAAAACCAGATGTTTTACTGCTTGACGAACCGACAAACCACCTTGATGTTTATATGGTGAAATTTCTTGAAGACATGCTAAAAAATTCAAAACAATGCATAGTTTTTATAAGCCACGATCGCTATTTTATCGACACTTTGGCAAGCAGAAGCATAGAAATCGAAGACGCAAAAATCAGAAGTTTTGACGGCGGATATGCTTACTATCTTGCCAAAAAACAAGAAATTTTACTCTCTCTTGCCAAAAGTCATGAAACCTTGCTAAAACAGCTAAAAAGCGAAGAAGAGTGGCTAAGACGCGGAGTAAAAGCCAGACTAAAACGCAACGAGGGCAGAAAAGAACGGGTTTTTGCTATGCGTGAAGAAGCCAAGAAAAATCCGGGCGTCATAAGGCGAGTTAGGCTAGAACTTGAAAGAGCTAGTAAAAATTTCAACCAAGCTCACAGCATAAATCGCAAAAAAATGCTATTTGAAGTAAAAAAATTATCCCTAAAAATGGGTGAAAAAGTTTTATTAAACGGCTTTGACGCCAGAGTTTTGCAGGGCGAAAGGATAGCCATAGTCGGACGAAATGGTTGCGGTAAAAGCACGCTCATAAAAGCTTTGCTCGGCAAAATTTCGCCAAATTCTGGTGAAATTTTACGAGGCGAAGTCGATGTTGGATATTTTGACCAAAATCGTAGCGAACTAAGCGATGAAAAAAGTTTGATAGAAATTTTTTGCCCAAACGGCGGTGACAGAGTGCTGGTGCGTGGGGCAAACATGCATGTTTACGGCTATTTAAAAAACTTTTTGTTCCCAAAAGAATACCTTGACAAGCCAGTTGGAGTGCTAAGTGGGGGCGAAAAAAATCGTGTCGCCTTAGCCTTACTTTTTGCCAAAAAGCACGATATTTTGGTGCTTGACGAACCGACAAACGACCTTGATATAGCCACTATCAACATTCTTGAAGAATATTTGCAAAGTTTTGAGGGGGCTATCATTTTTGTAAGCCATGACCGCTATTTTGTGGATAAGATAGCCACGAAATTATGGGCGTTTGAGGACGATAGCATACAAATCGTCCACCAAGCATACAGCCATTATCTCGAAATAAAAGACGAACTTAGCCAAATGGACAAATTTGAGGCTGAAATTTTAAGCCAAAATACCCAAAATAACGAAAAACAAAAAAATAAAAGCGGTACAAAACTAAGCTATAAACAAAACCAAATTTTACTCAACCACCCCGATAAAATCGCAGAATTCGAAGCCTTGATAAAACAATTAAATGCAAATTTGAGCGACCCAAAAATCTACCAAGAAATAGGAATTCAAAAACTTTATGATGAATTAGAATCTGCAAAATCCCAGCTAGAAATTTTAGAAAACGAATATTTTGAAGTGCTTGAAATTGCCGAAAATTTAGGTGTTTAAAGGCAAAATTTATCAAATTTGGTGTTTAAATTTGATGTTTGCCACCTTGTGGATTTTTCAAATTTGATTTTATTTTTTCAAATTTGCTATCAAATTTGGTGATTAAATTTGATGTTTGCCACCCTGCGGATTTTTCAAATTTGATAATAAAAAATCCAAAGTATCAAATTTGATATTTTACAAAGTGGATTTTTCAAATTTGATTTTTAACTTTTCAAATTTGCTATCAAATTTGATGTTTAAAAAGTCTGAAAA
>JAILCJ010000054.1 GCA_024680445.1 Campylobacter sp. | reverse complement strand
CGAAACCATTTCATCAAGCATTTTTGCACTATCTTGCGGTTTAGTTATCGCAACAAGCTCGACTTTTTCAAATTGGTGTTGGCGTATCATGCCACGAGTATCACGCCCAGCAGATCCAGCTTCTTTGCGAAAACATGCTGAATAGCAAGTCATTTTTATAGGTAATTTTTCTTCGTCTAAAATTTCGTCGTTATAGATATTTGTAACAGGCACTTCGCTCGTTGGTATAAGGTATAAATCCTCGTCTTTAACTTTATACAAATCATCTTCAAATTTTGGTAATTGTCCGGTGCCATAAAGCGTGTTTGAACTTACTAAATATGGGACATTTACCAGCTCAAAACCACGAGAATTATTAAAGTCTATCATATAGTTTACTAAGGCTCGTGAAAGCCTTGCACCAAAGCCTTTTAGTATGGTAAAGCGTGAGCCAGAAATTTTTACTCCTCGTTCAAAATCAAGACAATCAAGGCTCTCGCCAAGTTCATAATGTGCCTTTGGCTTAAAGTCAAATTCTCGCGGTGTAAGCACGGTTTTAAGGCAAACATTATCGTTTTCGTCCTCGCCAAAAGGCACATCATCATCTGTGATATTTGGCACGGCGGAGGCGATTTGAGTAAGGGAATTTTCTAGTTTTGAAACAACTTCGTTTTGAGCCAAAAGTTCGTCTTTGTTTTTGCTAAGTTCACTTTTGAGAGTGCTTACATCGCCACCATTTCTAGCCAAAATGCCTAATTCTTTACTTTTTGCATTTTGTGTGGCTTGTAAATTTTCAAGCTTTATACGTTCTTTTTTTAAGTTATTGAAATTTTCAAGTAATTTTGCTAAAACATCTTCGTTTACTTTTTTACCACGAAGTTTAGCGACTATTTCGTCATAGTTGCTTTCTAAAAGTCGTAGATTTATCATAGTTTTTCCTTAAAATTTAAAGATACAAATTAGGCATTTTATCAAAAAAATGCTTTATATAAAAATTTTTAAATTTTAAATTCAAAATGATTTTATTTTTTGCTTTTAACTTTTTGCATAAATCAAATTTGATATGTAAATTTTGGGCTTTTTATCAAATTTGATATTACAAAGCACTTTTTTGCAAATCATTTCTCCAAATACAAGCAAGATTGCTGCCGAGTTTGCAAGATTTTGTAAAAAATTCCAAGGCTTTTTGTTTATCTTGTTTGCTAAGCAAAATACCGCCAAGCTCGTCACAAGCGTGAAATTCGCCCATATCACAAGCCTTTGTAAGATAGTTTTGGGCATTTTGCAAATCATCAAAATTTCTATGATACAAACCACCAGCCAAAGAACAAGCCGATTTTTCACCGCCATTACAAGCTTTTATGTAGTACTCCAAGGCCTTTGAAGCGTTTTTTTCTACACCGATTTTTGAGATATCATAAACTATGCCAAGGTCTTTGCAAGACATCATATCGCCGTTATCACAAGCGCTTTGTAGGCGATTTTGAACTTCGCTAGCATTTAAACATAAAACGCCAAATATTAAAACAAAAGCAAATTTTAGGGCTTTCATCTGTGTCCTTTGATAAAAAATTGCGACATTTTAGCATAAAATTTAAAATCAAATTTGATTTTTAAATCAACTTGATTTTAAAGCCCTTTGCCTGTCTTTGTAATCGCTTAAAATTTGGCTGATAAATTCATAAAAACTTGCTTTGTGATGCGGATAAATCAAGTGAGTTAGCTCGTGCAAGACGACATATTCTATGAGTTTTGGCTCTTTTTGTATCAAATTTAAATTCAAATTTATATAACCCTTGCGAGTATTGCAACTACCCCAACGAGTATTCATCGTTTTTATCGAAACTCTATGAACTTCTTTGCCAACATAGGGCAAAAATTTTTGTATCATTTGCCCAAAAATCTCTTTCGCCTTTGCCTTTTTAAATTTTTGAAGTTGGGCTAAATTTTTAGCAAAAATTTCATCGTTTATGATATTTACGGCGTCTAAATTTTCATCAAATTTGATCTTATAAACCTTGCCTAAAAGCAAAAATTCATCGTCTTTTGGCAAATTTTCTTTTACTTTTTTAAGATGAGTTTTGATCCAAGCAAGATTTGAATCTATAAATTCTATCGCCTTTTTTTGAGTGGTATAAAATGGCACATTTAGCATAACTTTTGCGTTTTTATCGACACTTAAACGCATGTTTTTTAGTCTTTTTTTAAAGTTTAATTCTATAAAAAAGTCATCATAATTTAAAATTTTTTGCTTTGTTTGACTTTTTAAATTCATTTTTTCTCCGAAAAATCAAATTTAACACAAGCCCTAAATTTGGGTAAAAATCCACAGGGTTTACAAAACATTTTCATCTAAACAAAGCCCTAAACCAAAACCTTGCTTTGCCATTTTCTAGACCACCAACGCCAAGTATTTATGCCCCCTCTTATCCACTCATCAGCACAAAATCCTATCCACACGCCAAGTATGCCCCAGCCAAGCGAAATTCCAAGAAAATATCCGACCGGCAAACTTAGCCCCCACATGCAAAAAAGTCCGCTCATCATCGGAAATTTCGCATCTCCGCTTGCACGCAAGGCATTTACTATGACTATGTTAAATGTTCTGCCAAGTTCAAGCACGATAGAAAGGGTAAAAAGCGGTAACATGATGGCTTTTAGCTCCTCGTTTAAATTTAACTCTCTCATAACAAATTCCTTGGTAAAATACATGCCCATAACCACGATGGCTGTTGCAACAAGCCCGATTTTTAGGGTTTTAAATGTTTGCAAATACGCCTCATCAAATTTTCTAGCTCCGACTAAATGTCCGACTATAACCTCATTTGCCACGCTTATACTCGCTCCACAAAGCATTATCAAAAGCGAAATTTGAAAATACATAGTTTGAACCGACAAACTCGACGCACCCATGCTTGCAACAAAGCCAAAAGCAACCATGTATTGCCCCATCCATAGCAAATTTTCGCCCGCACTTGGCAAACCCACATGCAAAATTTTTTTAAGCACTTCAAAAGATAGCGAAAACAAACGTTTTATATAAATTTGCACGCCGGCAAGATTAGTTAGCATATATCCAAGCATGATAGTACCGACCAATCTACCCGCTATCGTAGCAACCGCAACTCCGCTTAGTCCGTAATTTGGCAGCCCAAAAAGCCCAAAAAGCGCTATGGCGTTGCCACAAATCGTGATAAGGTTCATAACCAGCGACATAAACATTACATGAGTTGCGAAATTATACACACGCAAAATCGCCGCCAAAACCATGCCTACGCCGTCAAAAACCAAGGCGACTCCAAGCAAATGAAGGTAGGTAAAACTTTGCTCTTGAAGCTCGGCAGGGACGCTTAAAAGTTTTAGAATTTCTATGCCATAAAAATAAATCAAAATAGCCGAGCAAACACCGATAATAGCGTTAAAACTAATACTTGCATGAATTACTTTTTTGGCTAAGTTGTAGTTTTTTGCACCCAAGGCCTGAGCGACAACTATGGAGCAACCAACGCTTAAAAAGCTAAAAATAGTCATAAAAAGATCCATGACTTGATTACCAGCACCCATAGCACCGACAAGTTCTAGGCTAACTTTCGTAACCATATAAGTGTTTATGATAAGGGTTGCAAAGTGCAAAAACATATCTATAAATATCGGTATACTAAGCTTTCTTAGGCTCAAATCTTTAACTTCTTGCATAAATTTTTTCCCATCGCCAAGACAAATTTCAAATTTTTAAGTATAGTAAAAACTTGCTTAAAATTTTAGCTTTTTGGTATCTAGTATAAATTTGGTGTTTAATCATAAAT
>JAILCJ010000047.1 GCA_024680445.1 Campylobacter sp. | reverse complement strand
TATAAATCTGCTTTTAAACATTGCTATCAAATTTGATAAGTTTTGCATTTTTTAGTAAATAAAAGTGAGAATTTTCTTGCTAAAATTTAATCCTCATAAAGTTTTGCGATTTCTTCTGGTATGGCAATAGGTCTTGAGCGATTTATATCAAAAAATATATAAGTCGTAATCGCCTTGGCAATGATTTTTCCGTCTTTTATAAACTCAAAATGCCTTTTTGAACTGGTCTTTTTTTCAGGCTGAGTCCAAGTGTGAATTTCTACCTCATCGCCTAAAAAAAGCTGAGAGATATACTCTATCTCATTTCGCCTAGCCATCCAAGTTTTTCCATTTGCAAGATTTTTTGCGATATCATCGCCAACAGCCATAGAGTGGGCGTTTGCAACCTCTTGCATCCAAACAAAATAGTAAGCGTTATTTGCGTGATTGTTTATATCGATAGCTTCTTTACCAACCTTGATTTTATAATAAAAATTTTTCATTTTTGCTCCAAAATTTTCAAATTCGACCAAGATTTTAGCATAAAATTTCTATCGCTTTTAAATTTTTAGCTTTTTAACATCTTGATACTTAAAATCCTTAGGATACAAAATCAAATTTGATAAAGATAAAGTTATTGCGTTGCTTTTGCCATGCCGGCTTCTACCAAAAAACAGCTAGGATGATAGCTGACTTTTTTGATCTTATCGTATTTTGCATAGCTTAGGCAAAGTTCGTCCCTTGCCCTAGTTACCGCTACATAAAACAGTCGTCTTTCTTCTTCGAGGCTGCCACCCATACTCATGAGTTTAAAATTTGGAAAGCGATTTTGAGCTAGATCAACCACAAACACTAGGTCAAATTCCAAGCCCTTGCTGGCATGCACGCTAAGCAAATTCACGCCCTCGCCCTCGCTCATTTCACTGCTTCCAAGTGTCATAAAATTGTAAAATTTATGCGTGTCCGAATAATTTTTACTCATCTCATAAAGCAAGGACGCCTTGCGATTTATCCGCTCTTTTGCCTCTTTTTTTAAATTTTCATCTACGCTACCACTTTTTAAAGTCGCCCTTTTTGTAGCCAAATGCTCGACTATTAACTCATAAATTTTGCTATTTTTTATATCATTTATGACTGCACTTGGACTAAAATTTGAGTTTGAAACAGCAAAAAACCTATACATTTCATACAAAAACACCGCCCCATTTTCGCTTAATTTTTGTATCTTTAAAATCGGGTTCTTCATAAATTTTTCACTAAAATTTAATTTTTCAAAACGTTGCGTATCGTCAAATTCGTCAAGATCGTCAAAAAGTCCAAGCTGGTAATTTCGCCTTTTGTTACTTGCGATATTTACGCCATAATCAGGCTGCAATAAACCTTGAACGATGTTTTTATGCCCTAATTTCATCAAAGCGTCAAAAATTTCTTTGCTAAGTGCGTTTCCTACGCCCTTTGCGTATTCAAAGATATGGATAAACGCCATAATATCACGAGGATTTATCAAAATACCGATCAGATCTATTATCGCCTTTACCTCTTTGGTCTCAAAAAAACTTAGTCCGCCCTTGCGTTTTGAGCCTATACCACGTTCTTTGAGTGCTATTTCAAGTCCGTCAGCCGATGAGTTGTTGCGAAAAATGATGGCGATATTTTCATGCTTTCTTGGACATTGATAAATTTGCTCGGCTATATTTTGATACTGATCTATCAATTCATCAAAAACCAACAACCTAGGCGGTCTAAACTCGCCTTCACGGCTTACTATAAGGTTTTTTGGATAAAGTCTTGGGTTGTTTTTTATAACCTTATTTGCAAGTGCCAAAATGCTCGAACTCGAACGATAATTTATATTTAAAGCATAAATATTTGCGTCAATGTAACGATCCTTAAAAGAACCGATAATCTCGATATTTGCACCATTAAAAGCGTAAATGCTTTGGTCAAAGTCCCCAACGCAAAACAAACTTTTTGTATTAAAAGCATCTATGAGCGAACCTTGCAAGGTGTTTGTATCTTGATATTCATCTATCAAAATTTCATCAAATTCCAGCTCATTTTGGCTTTTTAAAACTTCACGCATTTTTATGAGTAAGTCATTAAAATCCACATATCCAAATTTGTCTTTTTCTTCTTGAAATTCTCGCAAAACATCTTCATAAATTTCGGCATAAACGCTTTGTTCATCGTTGTTTTTCTTAAAATATTCGCAAAAACTCTCCCCCGATACGCTATTTTGAAAAAGCGAATACACATCATACAAATACGCTCCGCCATAAGGTTTAACATCGCTTAAATGATGAAATTTTCGCTTTTCTATAAGACTTTTTAATAAAATTTTTAATTCGCTTGGTTGCTTTAAAACGACAGATTTTCCAAGGGATTTTAAAAGCGTAAAACTAACGGCATGAAAGGTGCCAGCGGTGATTTTAGAAGTAATGCTTTTATCAAAAAACCGCCCTAACCTTTCTATCATCTCGCTAGCGGCTTTGTTTGTAAAAGTTAAAAGCAAAATTTTTTCAGGTTTTATACCCAAATTTAACAAATGAGCGATACGAGCGACTATGGTGCTAGTTTTGCCAGTGCCAGCACTTGCTATAACTAAGTTATGTCCAGCTGGTGCGGTTGCGGCGGTGTATTGCTCTTGATTTAGTTTAGATAATGGCATAAATTTTCTCCTAAAAAAGGCGGATTTTACTCAAATGCCACTTAAATTAAGGTATAATCCGCCCATGATTAAAAAAATTCTAAAACTTTTTGCCCTATTTTTTATCATTTTAATAGCCATTTTTATCGTGGCGGATAAGATATTTCCGTTAAATTTGCAAGCCTTGCAAAAAGATGAAAGCAAAATTTTAAGAGACACAAACAACGAAATAATTCGCATAAAATTAAGCAGCGATGATATGCTTAGATTTCGTTCGCAAGAGTTACCAGAGGTGCTAAAACAAAGCGTTATACTATTTGAAGACCGCTATTTTTACTACCATTTTGGCATAAATCCCTTTTCTATCGTAAGAGCCTTTTTTCACAACCTTTTTCATGAGCGAAACATCGGTGCAAGCACTATAAGCATGCAAGTTGCTAGAATGCTTGACGGAGGCGAACGCACTTACAAAAACAAATTAAAAGAAATCTTTGTAGCCTTGCAACTCGAAGCACATTTTAGCAAAGATGAAATTTTAAGATTTTACTTTGATTTAGCACCATATGGAGGCAATATCCAAGGCGTAAGGGCGGCAAGTTTGGCGTATTTTGGAGTTGAACCAAGCAAACTAAGCTACGCTCAAATGGCACTTCTTAGCACTATCCCAAAAAATCCAAACAAAAACCGCCTTGATAAAATATCAAATATCAATTCTTTAAAAAACAAAGTCATAAAACTACTCTACAAAGCCGATATTATCGATAAAAGCGAATTTAAAAGAGCCCAAAACGAACCTTTTAAAAACAAACGCAAAAAATTGCCGTATAACGCTCCAAAATACAGCGATTTGGCGTTTGCAAACAAACAAAGCAAAGCAAATTTGAATTTACAAATGCAAAAAGATATCTTAGCTATCTTAAAAAACACTATGCAAAATTTGCGTGATAAAAACGCCAACAATGCCGCCGCTCTCATAATAGACAACAAAAAAATGAGCGTTATTTCCTTTGTTGGTTCACACGATCAAAATGCAAAAAACGGCAAAAACAATGCACTTTTTATGAAGCGAAATGTCGGTAGCACCCTAAAACCATTTATCTACTCTCTCGCCTTAGATTCTGGGCTTATCACCCCACAAAAAGAATTGATAGACACTCAAATTTCATTAAACGAATACGCCCCAAAAAATTTTAGCAACTTCTACCTTGGCATAGTAAGTGCCAGCGATTCTTTGGGTTTTAGCTTAAATATCCCTGCGATTTTACTAAACATAAAACTTGGTAAAAATTCGCTTTATGAACTGCTAGATAAGGTAAATTTGGTAGAAAATAGCAAGGAATTTTACGGCGAAAGCATAGTTTTGGGTAGTGCCGAACTAAGTCTTGTAAATTTGGCTCATCTTTATACGATTTACGCCCATGGCGGAGTGCTAAAACCGCTAGAATTCGCTGGGCAAAATTTTAGAAATTTTAACGATTCAAAAAGGCTAATCAGCGAACAAAGTGCTTATTTGACAGCCAAAATGCTAAGCGAGGCAAACAGGGCTTATCTTGGCAACGCTTGGAGATTTGCCAAAAATTCCCCACAAATCGCCTTTAAAACCGGCACTAGCTACAATTCTCACGATATTTACGCTATCGGAGTAAATGCAAACTATACGATAGCCGTTTGGATAGGCAATTTCAATCACGAAAAAATGTATGATCTAACCGGCATAAATGACGCTTCAAAGGTAATTTTTGATATGTTTAAACTAATTTCTATGCGTGAAGATACAAAATTTATCCACGAACCACAAGGCATACTCACAAAAGCCGTTTGCCTTGATGCTTTTAGGCTAAAAGAGTGCAGAAATTTTCGCCTTGACGAGCAAATTTCAGGAGTAAAACTACAAGATTCTTGTAAAAATATACGCGGTGAAGAGCTAGAATTTTTACTAAAAAATAAAATCATAAGTAAAGACGAACTAAACCAAAGTCCTTGCAAAACAGAGCTTATAAGCAAAAAACCACTGTTTTTTAGCCCTTATGACAAGGCAAAATTTATAACAAATGATAAATTTAGCAAAGTAATGGTAAAATGCATAGCTTATTTTGGCGATGAAATCTATTATAAAATCGACGGCGGTGAATATATCAAAGTCAAAAGTGGCAGCGAAAATATCATCGAACTTGGTATCGGCGAACATAGCATTTCTTGCCTTGATGAAAATTCAAATTTGAGTGAGATAAATATACAAATAAGGAGATGATTATGTGTCTTAAACCGGCATTTTTAGCGATTTTTGCCACGATTAGCTTACACGCTATAACTTTTAATAAAAACTATGAAATTCTAAGTCCAAACCAAATAGAATTTGGAATTTTTGGTGAAAATAACAAAGAAAAAATAGGCAAAATTTACGATGAAAAGCTCTTTGAGTGCAAACCTGCCTTGCAAGGCAAGAGCGAATTTAAAAAAAATAGCATAATATTTTACACAAACGACTTGCACAAAGGCATCAACTACACTTGCTCTACGCAAAATTCAAAAATCAGTTTTAAAACGGCTGATTTTGAAGTGCTAAAAGTCGAAAAAATAAATTCAAAAAATTACATTATAAGTTTTAATGATGAAATCGAAGCGAGCGAACTTAACGACTTTTTAAAGCTAGATAAATCCAAATTTGAACTAAAACAAATTGGCAAAAACAATGTTTTAATAAGCCTAAATTCGCCACTAGATAAACCAAATTTCACAATTGAAGCCAAATTTAAAAGCAAATTTGGTGCAAAACTAGCAAAAGAGTGGAATTTCGTTTATGAACCAAAAGAAGAACCTGAATTTGTAGATAATGTTAAAGCAGCAACCTTGGTATTAAATCAGCCGTATTTTTCGGCTCTAAGTGGCGGAAAACTTGGCATTACTTTCAAATTTGATACTTGGATTGATACGCAAGAACTCAAAAAATTTATCAAAATAAAAAATATAAATCAATTTAAAATTAGCGATTTAGACTACAAATATGACGATGACAAAGGTGAGTGGGCTTATACCTTAGATATCACAAGCGATGAATTCTTGCCTCAAACCAGCTATGAAATCAAAATTTTACCCGGTTTTGGCGATTACGATAGGATAGTGCGAAGCGAGGAAAATTTCACTGTAAAACTTGGAGATTATGCGCCTTATGTTGAATTTGTCGATAACTTACCTTATATATCAAGCGTTGGTTATATCGGCATAAAAAGTGCAAACGCCCCGAGTATAAAAGTCGATGTTGAAAAACTAAGCAGAGAAAATTACAGATATTTTTTAAACTTTGATAACAAAAATTTGGAAAGCTATTCAAGACCTATAACAAGTAAATTTTATGAATTAGATGCAAATTTGAACCAAAAACAAGAACATAAGATAAAACTTGACTTTGCCGATAATTCTGACGGAGTTTATTTGATAACGGTTCATTACAGCCTAAATAAAAGCGTAAGCAAAGTTGTTTATCTTAGCGATATAGCCGTTAATGCCAAGATCGCCAGAAATGAGCTTTTCATCTTTGCAAACCGACTTGGCGAAAACGTTATGCTAGCAAATGCAAATGTTAAAGTCTTTGGACACAAAAACGAGCTTTTAAGTACTGGTGCGACAAATGATGAAGGCGTTTTTGTATTAAAACAAAAAAATATACACAAAAATGTAAAAAGCATAGTCGTTAGTCTTGGAAATGAGCAAAATTTTCTCATTATAAACAAAAAAGAGAGATTAAACGAAAATGCCTACTATAAAAGCGTAGACCTCAACGAAAGCGTAAACGCCTTTGTGCATTTTGCAAGCAATATAATTCGACCGGGCGAAAATATAAAAGGTGCGGTTTATCTTAAAAATGAAGAATTTAAAGCTATAAAAAATATGCCAGTAAGGCTCAAATTTAGCGATCCAACGAGTAAAAAACTAAGCGAAATTTCACTAAAAACAAACGAGCTTGGAGTGCTTAGCTTTGATGAGAGTTTAAACACTGAACTTAGCGGTAGTTTTAAACTCGATGTGATTTACGCTTCTAAGATTATCACCTCGCAAAACTTTCACATCGAAAGCTTTGTGCCTTCACGCATAAAAAATGAAGTCATCTTGCAAAACGAAAGTGTAAAAAATCACGAAATTTTATTTGCAAAAGCCCAAAGTGCATATCTTTTTGGCAAGCCAGCAAGCAATCTTAAAGGCGATATCGAACTAGATATCATCGAAAATGAATACACAAACGAAAATTTTAGCGCCTATAAATTTAGCGATGATAGCCTAAAAGATACGAAATTTGCAAAACTTTATAAAAAAGTAAAACTTGATGACAAAGGTGAAGCCGATATCGCCTTTGAGATAAATTTGCCAAAAACCGTACCAAGCGTTTTGGAGGGCTACATAAACTTTAACATAAATGATGACGGAAAAAATGTAAATACTGTCAAAATTTTTAAAATTTTTGCTTATGACAATATAGTCGGCATAAAAGCTGATAAAAATCTTCTTATGCCAAATGATAAAGTTAAAATCAACGCCATAGCCCTTGATAGTAAAAATTTTAAAGGGCAAGATAATTTATTGAAATTTACCGTTAAACGCAGTCTTTGGGACTATAATTTCGATGAAAACGGCTATTGTAAATGGTTTAAAACGCTTGAAGATATCGATACTTTCACTAAAAACACTGGCGAATTTGAATACAGCTTTGCTCAAAGTGGCGATTATGTCATAGTTGCACAAGATATAGCTAGCGGGGCTAGTGCCAGCATAAACATAAATGTAAGCGGTTACAACTATTCAACCCTTGCCCCAACAAAAGAACTTAGCAAGGCTCAAATCAAGCTAAATTCAAAAACTTATAAAAGTGGAGATAAATTAATAGCCGATATTTCATCTATCATCAAAGAAGGCTTAGCCTTGATAACTCTCGAAGCTGACGGCGTACGTGCTTATCGTCTCGCTCATATCAAAAATCACTCCGCAAGTGTGAATTTTACGCTTTGGAACGATTTTGCTGGCGGATACATAAGTGCAAATATTTACCGACTAACCGATAATGCAAACTTGCCATTTAGAGCCTATGCAAAGTCGTATATCAATGCAAACAACGATGCAAGACGACTAAAACTTGAAATTTCATCTGCAAATACCATAAAAACAAACGAAATGTTAAAAATTTCGCTAAAAACCGAACCAAACGCCGATATTTCACTATTTTTAGCCGACCTTGGCGTTTTAAATATCACGCATCAAAGCTCGCCCGATCCTCTTAATTTTTTTAGCATACATTTAAATGATGGCGTGCTTGATTACGACATTTACGACAAAGTTACAAGCTATGTGCTTAAAGGTAAAATGCTAAATTTTGGTGGCGATTTTGCTCTTAAATCAGCCGCAAAAATGAAAGAAGTAGCAAGTCCGGTTGATAACAAAAACATCGAAACCTTTGTCAAACTCGCAAGGTTAAAAGCAAATGAAAAAGGCGAAGCAAATTATGAAATTCTAATCCCGCAAGGACTAAACACTGCTATTAGGATAGACGCTATCGCCGCAACCGAAAACCAAATTTCAAGCAAAAGTCACAATGTAAAAATCAAAGATGACATCATCTTAAAACCAAGCATTTTAACCCATATGCTACAAGGCGACGAAATAAACGCAAATTTGAGAGTGATGAATACGACCAAAGAAAACAAAGATGTAAATTTAAGCATAACTAGCGAAAATGTAGAACTTGACATAAATCAAGAAAATTTCAGCCTTGCCCCTGATGAAACCAAGCTTTTAAAACTAAAACTTAAAGGCTCGCAAAACGGCAAAGCTAAGTATGAAATCACCGCAAAAAGCGGAGATGATATTTACAAAAACACTCAAAAACTAGATATCATTAGACCTTATGGCATAAGCACTTTTTCAAAAAGCTTTATTCTTGACAATAAAAAAGTGATAAAAATTCCACAAGGCTACTCCACTCTTAACATAGACGCCTCATCAAATATAAATAGTCTGCTTTTAAATATCTCTAAAAATCTTATCGCCTACCCTTACGGTTGTGCCGAACAAAGATCATCGCGTTTGCTTGCTTTGCTAAATTTGAAAACCGAAAATGAGATACAAAAACAAGATGTACAAAGATTTATAAAAGCCGGTATGAAAGATTTGTTAAAAATGCAAAAACAAAACGGCGAATTTGGTTACTGGGACGAGTTTAGTTATACAAACAAGTTTGCCAGCACCTTCGCAGCTAGCGTGCTTTTTGAACTTGACAGGGCTGGTTATAAAATAGACCAAGATGTTAAATCACGCATCGCTAACGCCATCTCACCAGCAGATGGCGGCATACACGAATTTTATCCGCTCTATGTCAAGGCAAAATACCAAGCCTTAGATCGTGCCACCTTAAACCAAGCCTATGACGCCAAAAACTACACAAGTTTACTTGATAGTTACCTTATGGCAGCAACTTTGAAACTTTCAGGTCTAAATGACGAAGCAGAAAATGTGCTTAAAAATATAGACTATACCAATTTTGAACAAAATTCTATGGCTTTTAGTTCAAAACTTAGAGATCAAGCCTTTGTGCTTTATTTACACTCGAAATATTTTAATAAAAACGACTTTTCAAACAAACTCGTAAACAATATCATACAACATATAGACGAAGTGGGTTCTACACAAGAAAGGGCGTTTTTATTGCTTGCTTTAAATGAATATTTTGCCGGTGTCGATGAAAACAAAGAAGCTAAAATTAAAATTTCTTACGACGGAAAAAGCGAAGAATTTTCGACTATGGGCGATCATAATGTAAGCGTAGAAGGCAAAGAAATCACCTTACAAACAGACGGCAAATTTTTTGTTTCTATAAGCTCAAAAGCCGCTATCAAACCAGAAATTTTGCATCAAAAACAAAAACAAGATCTCGATATTTACCGAAGCTTTGTCGATCAAAATGGCAACCCTATCTCGCTAAATTCGCTAAAAATTGGAGATGTGATTTACTCAAAAATCGAACTTAACTCTATAAACACTATCCAAAATGGCGTTTTGTATGAGATATTTAGCCCATGCCTTGAACCGATAAATGAAGAATTAGAGCAATTCAAACGTTCGCAAAATACAAAAAATAACCTAAATGTCGAACATCAAAACATAAAAGATGACAGAATTTTAAGCTTTTTTAGACTAGCTGACACAGGGGTTTTATTTAGCCCTTACCGCGTAGTACTAGGTGGCAAATGCACACTTGGCGTAGCAAAAGCTGAAAATATGTATAACGAACACCAAAACGACTACGATTTAGAGCAAAATTTCTTTAATGTAAAATGATTTTAAGCACCGCTTGGTGCTTAAAATTTTAAAAAGTGTCAAGTATTGTTTTTTGACTCGAGATTTTATTAATGGTTTTAATAAACCTTTAAATAAAATGCGTTTTTTTCGTGGATTTGCATATTTTTAATAACAATTATATAAAATTTATTTATATTTTTTGGTACTTAGTATTTATATTATAGTTTTT
>JAILCJ010000033.1 GCA_024680445.1 Campylobacter sp. | reverse complement strand
AAGTTGCAACTTAGTTGCATTTTGCTAAACTTCTCAAAATTTTTTTTCAGAAAGGATAAAAAAGTGAAAAAATTTTTAATTTTTTTCTTTTTAATGACACTTACAGCTTTTGCTAAACCCCAAGTTACAACTTCTATCTTGCCTACAAAATATTTTATTGATCAAATTGCAGGCGACACAATAGATGTAAATGTAATGGTGCAAAAAGGTGCTGACGCACATACTTATGAGCCAAAGCCAAAACAAATGAGCGAACTTGAAAAGAGCAAACTTTATTTTGCTATCGGCATAGAATTTGAAGATGTTTGGCTTAAAAAATTCACTCAAAACTATCCAAATTTGGTCGTGGTAAATACCCAAGAGGGCATAGAAAAAATTCCTATGGCAGCACATAATCACGCCAGTCACGAACATGGCGAACACGAACACGACGCCGATCATGAAAAACACGAACACGCCGATCATAAACACGACGCTGATCATGAAAAACATGAGCATTGCGAACACGAACACGACGCTGATCATGAAAAACACGAACACGCCGATCATAAACACGAGCATGGCGAACATGCTTGCAACTGCGATCATCACGACCACGAACATAAATTTAGCACTCTTGATCCGCATATTTGGCTAGATCCTGTGCTTGTTAAAGTTCAAGCTACAAATATCGCAAATGCCTTGATAGCTACTTTCCCTGAAAACAAAGATTTATATACTCAAAATTTAAAAACTTTTTTAACTAAACTTGATGCACTTGACGCTTTTATAGCCGATAGTTTTAAAGATAAAAAAGATAAAAAATTTATAGTTCATCACCCAAGTTGGGGATATTTTGCTAAACGTTACGGACTTACACAGCTAGCTATCGAAGTTGCTGGCAAAGAGCCAAAACCAGCCATGCTTGCTAAACTTATCGATAAACTAAAAGATGAAAAAATCAAAGTCGTCTTAGTTGCTCCGAATTTTAGTCAAAAAGCCGCCAAAGAAGTTGCTAAACAAAGCGGTGCGAGTATTTATGAAATCGACCAACTTCCTTATGATTGGGAGAAAGTCATGAGAGAAATGTCGCAAATTTTAGCAAAAAGTTTTGCTAATTGAGAGTATTTAAAATTTTAGCGATTTTTGCGATTTTCGCAAATATCGCATTTTCTTGTGCCTTGTGTTCGCTTTATTCACCAACGGCACACATTAGCACGGAGTTTAAAAGCGAACAAGATCGCTTAAAAAGTCTGAAATTCACTTGGACTTTTTCTGAAAATTTTTCAAATTTGATGCTTGAAAGTTATGATTTAAATCACGATAGAATTTTAGATAAAAGCGAGTTAAAACAAGTGCTAAAAGCACTCATGGATTATCTTGTACCAAACCATTATTTACTTGAATTAAATAGCTTTAAAAAGGGCGAAGACGAAAAAGCACTTGTTTTAAAATTTATAAAAAACGATATCAAATTTAGCGAGGGTAGGGTGCTTTTTGATATGGAATTTTTGCTTGATTTGCCACTTAGCAATGATTTAGTAATATCTGCCCAAATGCTAGATCCAGGTAATTATTTTGCCTTTATGTTTGAAAATTCAAAAACAACAAAGATAAGTGAACATTTAAATATCTTACAAAATTCTAATGGCAATATCGCATTTTTCGAGCTTGGAGATGATAAGGCTGCAAAGGCCTTTAATAGCCGAGTTCCGCTTGGTTCTGCCTTGCAAAATCCAAACAAATTTGATCAAATCGACAAGAGTGATGAAGCCAAATTTGATGCTATCACAAGGGCTAGTCTTAGCTATCTTGACAAGCTTAAAAATTTGCTAAAACAAAAAGAATTTTCTGTTTTTAGCCTTGCTTTGATAGCCTTTTTTTCTTTTATTTATGGCGTTGCACATGCTGCTGGTCCCGGACATGCTAAAACGCTTACAGGATCGTATTTTGCTGCAAATGGTGGGGATTATAAAAGGGCGTTAAAATTTTCTTTAAATGTTGGATTTTTACATGTTATAGGTTCGTTTTTGATAGTTTTTGCGACTTATTTTACTTTGAAAAACATATCCGAATCAACAAAAATGGCAAGTTATGTAACTTCGATGTTTTGCGGTGCTTTGATAGTTGCTATCGCTTCATTTTTGCTTTATAAAAAACTAAAAAAAGCCAAAATTACGCAATGGCAAACTCACCAGCACGGCTGTTCTTGTCCGTCTTGCAAGGCTTCTTTGCGTGGAGAACTTGGCGTTAAATTAGCCGCTGCCCTCGTGCCGTGTCCGGGCGTTATCATGGTGTTTTTGCTTGCATTTGAGTTAAAAGGCTATCTAAGCGGTGCTATAAGTGGCGTATTTATGGGGCTTGGCATGGCATGTGTTGTTTTTATAGCAGCAATTTTAGGTCAAAAAGTAAATGCAACCATGAAAGAGTTTAAAGTTATCAAATTTGGTGAAATTTTGGCTTTGATTCTTATGATAACGCTTGGAATTTTTATGATTATAAACGCAAAAGGCGGTGTTTTGTGAGTGATATAAGCATAAAAAATCTTGATTTTTCTTACGACGGCGAGTTGGTGCTAAAAAATGTAAATTTGGAGTTTAACACTAGCGATTTTTTGGCTATCATAGGGCCAAATGGCGGAGGCAAAAGCACGCTTTTAAAGCTAATTTTAGGGCTTTTAAAACCAAGTGCTGGTGAGTTAAAAGTTTTTGGCAAAAAGCCTAGTCAAAGTTGCAAGACTATCGGCTATGTTCCGCAAAGTTTCGCTCTAAATCAAGCCTTTCCGCTTAAAGTTATAGATGTTGTTTTAATGGGTTTGATAGAAAAAAAGCTTTTTGGTTTTTACTCAAAAGAGCAGCAAGAAATCGCCATGGAGTGCCTAAAAATGGTTGCTATGGACGAGTTTAGTCAAAATCTCATAGCAAATCTTAGTGGCGGACAAAGGCAGAGGGTTTATATAGCGCGTGCCTTAGCAAGTCAGGCTAAAATTTTGGTTCTTGATGAGCCAACTGCCAGCGTTGATACAAAGACCCAAGCTGAAATTTACGCACTTTTAAAGCGTATAAATACTAAGGGTTGTGGCATAGTTTTGGTTAGTCATGACGCAAATATCGCACTTGGCTTTGCAAATAAAGTTGCTTATGTGAGTGGGTCTTTGCATTTGCACGAGCTTAGTCCTGACTATGATAGACGCGAGTTTATAACTCATCTTGCCGAGCATCATAGCCATTTTTGCGATGTTGAACTTGCACTTAAAAGTTGCAGTTGCCATTAGTTTTTAGAAAAACTTTTTATATTTTTTGGAGAATTTGATATCAAATTTGAAGTAAATTTGATGATTTTTGCTTTAAATTTGATCTTAAATTCCAAATTTGGCTTTAAATTTGAAAGTATAAAATCAAATTTGATTAATGCAAAAAATCCAAAGGGTGGATAAAATCAAATTTGATTAATACAAAAAATCCAAAGGGTGGATAAAATCAAATTTGATGATTTGGGATTGTAAATTTAAAAGCGATAGGGGTAAAAGGTGTTAGATATTTTGGAGCTTGAATTTATGCAAAATGCTGTATTATCGGCAGTTTTAATCAGCATTGCTTGTGGTATCATAGGTTCGCTTGTTGTTATAAATCGCATGGCTTTTATCGCCGGCGGCATAGCTCACGGAGCCTATGGTGGCATAGGTTTGGCATTTTTTCTTTCGCTTGAACCCTTGCTTGGGGCTAGCATTTTTTCTTTATTTTTGGCACTTATTATCGCTACTATAAGCTTTAAAGACAGGGCAAAATCGGATTCTGTGATAGGTGCTATTTGGGCTTTTGGCATGGCTGTTGGTATCATTTTTATAGATTTATCTCCTGGATACAACCCCGATCTTATGAGTTTTCTTTTTGGCTCTATTTTGGCTGTTAGCAGGGGCGATATCGTTTTTATGCTCGTGCTGGATTTGCTTTTTATCTTGTTAAGTTTGCTGTTTTATCGCCAACTTGTAGCCATAAGTTTTGATATGGAATTTGCTAAACTTAGGGGTGTAAATACCAAACTTTTTTACTATATTTTAGTTTGCTTAATCTCGCTTTGCGTAGTCGCAACCATACGAGTTGTAGGGCTTATCTTGGTGATAGCTTTGTTAAATTTACCGCCTTTGATAGCTAGTCGTTTTAGCTCATCTCTTGGGGTGATGATGATTTTTTCAACTTTTTTATCGGTATTTTTTTGTCTTGTCGGTTTAGCACTTAGCTTTTACTTTAACCTTAGCAGCGGTGCTTGTATCATTTTGGTAGCTTCACTTTGTTATTTTGCTTTTGCCTTTAAAAAACATAGGCAATAAAATTTTTTATGTATTTTAAATTTTGTTTTTGTAAATTTTAAAATTTTTTACAAAATTTTCACCCACTTCGGCGATAAGTACGCCAAAGATGATTAAGGCGGCACCAAAAATTTGTAGCATTGTCAAAATTTCGCCACCAAAAAAGTATCCTATAAAACCGGCACAAACCGGTTCAAGTGAAAAAAACAAGGCGGTTTTTGTAGCCGTGGTATATCTTTGCATGGCGGTTTGAACGAGATAGGCAAAAATAGTACCAAAAACAACCGTAATAACGATGGCTGTGTAAAAATCAAGATTTAAAACAGGCAAGACGCTATTTTCAAAATAAAGTCCAAAACAAAAAGACAAGATAGCAATGCTTAAAAATACTATAAAAACTAACTGATAAAGTTCGCATTTTTTTGCAAATTCGCCGTTAAATGCGGTATAAAGAGCGTAAGTCATGGCACAAAGCAAAGCTAAAACTTCACCAAGTTCGCCGCCTAATTTTGCATCGCTAAGTTGCCAAAGTCCAAGTATGGCTACCATGGCACCTATTATGGCAAAAATGCTTACTTTTCGCTTGAAAATCATAGCCATATAAAAAGGCACTATAACGCATTCTAAGCCCGTTATAAACGCGACACTTGAGCTATAAGTCATGGTTAATGCAAAGGTTTGAAAGGCAAAAGATATAAATAAAATTACGCCCAAAATTAGACCAAATTTAAATGATTTTGGATCAAATTTTTTGCTAAATTTTAAAGTCATAAGACCCATAAATCCAGCCGATAGTAAAAAACGCCAAAAAAGCATGGTAAAAACGCCGTTGCTTTGCAGAGCTTTTGACATTGGCAAGAAAGTAAGCCCCCAAACTAGGGCAACGCCGATAAGAGAAATATCGGCGATTCGTTCTTTGGATATCATTTTAAGATGGTTTTGAGAATTTCGCCACCTTTGGTGTTAAAGCCAGATCTTAACGCGCTTTCTTTTTCTTTCATCACGGCAAAAAGTCCGTCTATGGTTTTTTGGGTGATATAGTCGTTTAAATCCTCGCCTTGAGAAGGGATATATTCGCTTGCACCGAGATTTTTGGCTAAATTTTGTACGGCTTGATTGCTTGAAATTTTGTTTGAAACGAAAGAATTTAGTCCGTTATAGGCTGTTGCAAAGCTATTTTGGCTCATCATTTCGCTAACTATTGGTTTAAAAACGGCTTTTAGTTTATCGCCTGATTTGTTTTGCAAATACTTGCTAAGTGCGTTATCTCCGCTTGTTAGTAAGGATTTTATATCGTCATTGCTCATGCTTTTGATATCATCAAGAAAAACCTCTCCCGCACCTCCAACGGCTTTGGTTGCCGCGTCATTTATGCTATTTTGAAGTTCTTTAGCCCATTTTTCGCCGCCGACTTTTTTCGCCAAAATTGCAGCCGTTTTAAGACTTGGTGGCAAGTCAATTTTTGCGGTTTGATTTTTTATAAAACCCTTGCCAAGCTCGATAACTGCTTTATTTACAGCACTTGAAAGCAAGGAGCGATAGTCGGTATTGTTTTGTATACTAGCACCCTTTTGCAAAATTTCGCTTATATCACTAGCCCCTAAAATCGCCGTTATGATACCTAAAAGTAAAATTTTTTTCATTTTTATCCTTTTTGCATAAAATTTTATTATATTAATATAAAGGCATTTAAGATACAATTAGTTTTTAAATTTTGGAGGATATATGCTACTTTTTTTACTCGCTATCGCTCTTGCCATGGATTCAGTGGCGCTTTCTATCGCATCTGCCGCACAAAATCCGAAATTTTCGCCTTATGCTGCTGTAAAAATTTCTTTTGTTTTTGGATTTTTTCAAGCATTGATGCCATTTTTTGGCTATATTTTAGGTATAAGATTTGTCGCTTTTATCTCCGAAATAGACCATTTTATCGCCTTTGCGATTTTAGTATTTTTGGGTCTTAAAATGATAAAAGAAAGCAGAGACGAACGCAAAGAAAATCTTGAAATTTTGAGCTTTAAAGAGCTTATTTTAGGGGCGATTGCTACAAGCATAGATGCATTGAGTGTTGGCATAACTTTTAGTTTTTCACATACAGATATTTTATACGCCTGTTGCCTTATCGGCATAGTTTGCTTCGTTCTTTGCGTTTTTGCCTGTTATATAGGGCGAATTTTAGGGGCGTGGCTTGGCTCGAAAGCCTTGATTTTAGGCGGAGTAATGTTGATACTTATAGCCTGTAGCATTTTGATAGAGCATTTAAAATTGATCTAAAAATTTCAAATTTGATTTTTAAAAGGCTAATTTTTAGGACTTTTAAAATCATTTATAACAAATCAAATTTGCGTTAAGTGCTAGGGCTTGAAATTTCATAATTTTCAAGCCTTAAAAGTATCAAATTTGATAAGAATTTTTATGCTTTGCCTTTAAAATTTTGCTTTTAGTGCAAGAAATTTCTTGACTTGCTCGTCGATTAATTGCATTTTTTCATCTCTTGCAACAAAAATTTTAAATAAAATAACATTGTTTTTATCGTAAAAATGCAAGCTATGTCCGAGTGATCCCATAAATTTTGTGCTAACAAAACCTATATTTGCAACAACGCCGTCTTTTAAATGTCCGCCAAGCGCTCCAAAACCACCATGAAAATTATAATACCCATGCATTCTTTTGCCGGATTGAATTTTTAGTTTTATCTCTATGATAAATTCAGGAGTATTTTTGATAAACATTATCTCTCCCCATGTGGAGATATCCTCGATAATTTTGTCAAAATTTTCACCGCTAACTAGTTTAAATTCGTCCAAATCTCTAAATTTTAAGATATCAAATTCACCCACGCCTAGCTCTTTTGCCGCCTCATAAACCGACATTTTGTCATTTTTTGCAAAAAGCTCATTTATCTTTTTATCTAAGTCTTGCATTTTTATCCTTTTAAATATGATATTTAATATCGTATTTAAAAATTTATAAATTTCATATTAAATT
>JAILCJ010000015.1 GCA_024680445.1 Campylobacter sp. | reverse complement strand
GATAAATTTAAAGCTAAATTTGATAATTAATTAACCAAAAGATTTTAAGCTTTTATATAACGCCTAACATTTTGTAGTTTTTGCATTTCAGATTTTATATATTTTGTATGTTTTTTGTAAACTTCAATAGCCGATTTAGTGAGTGCTTGGGCTTCTATGGCTTCATCTGTAGTAAATTTTTGCTCGTGAAAGTTTGCTATCAAGGCGTCTAATTTATCAATATCTTCATTTATAACAGCTAGTTTAAAATCGTTCAACCATTTCATATCACAATCTTTTTAATTTTGATAAATTTTTGCAAGTTTGCTTTTTTAAAATGCAAAGATAAAACGCATTTTTGCAAAAATTGCAAAGTTTTGTCGCAAAATAGGCAAAATTTTGCAAAAATTACTCTTCTTTTTCGGTTACCTCTCGCCAAGCTTCAGAAAGCTGTTTAATGACATTTGTAACCTCGTTTAAAGCATCCATATCGTCATTGATATTAGCCATAGTTAACAACTGAATTTGCCTAGTATAAAGTCCGCTTAAATAGTGAGCCACATCGCCTTGATTGTAATCAAGTGAGTTTAAAAGCTCGATAAAAATTGCATTTGCTTTATTGATATAATAAACCTTTTTTTCTACATCGCCAACTTCTATGGCTTTTTTGGTGCGGTAAATAAATCTCAATATCCCATCATAAAGCATTTCGATGAGTTTGGTCGGAGACTCAATGCCTCCGACACTTGATTGTGTGTATGCCGAATACGCAGCTGCACTATTTATCATATTTTTCCTAGTCTTTGTTATATTCTGCTTCTATCATTTGTTTTAATGACTCAAATTGGTTTTCCAAAGCTGCTATTTGCGTATCATATTTTGCCCAATATTCACGCAAACTGTTGTATTTTGTATCCAAAGAAGTTTGAGCTTTTTCTTTATCCTTATCAAGGGTTTTTAGTGTTTCTGTGATTCTGTTATTGTAAAGCGTCAAACTACCTTGTTTGCCTATCATACCATCAATAGCATTTGTAAGCTTTGAAAAGGCTCCGTCCACTTTTGTTGTGCTAGCCATAACCATTTGTTTATTAAAACCAAACTGTGCCAAAGCCGTATCATTACCGGTGATATCGATATCGTCGCCATTAGGTGCTTTCAAGATAATGCGAGTTTCATCACTGCTTAGTGTAGCTTCTATGCCGGCTATCTTAGCATCATTTATAGCTTTCATCAAAGCAAGAGCATTTTCTTTTGAAGTAGACGCAGCATCTGTTGCATCAAGCTTGATAGCTACACCATTTATAACGAGATCTTCACCAGTAAGCGAAAGCGATCCAGACTTGACATCTTGCCCTGTATATGAGATAGGATTGACTGTTGTTGTACCCATGAAAAAGCTTTGAACATCATCTGGGTCTTGTGCAATTTTGCTTTGAAAAGTTGCTTCATCAAAAGCCAATTCTCCACCTTCTTTAAATGAAATGCCATAATCCGCCATTTTTCTACCCTTTGCATCAATAGCCAAAAACAAAGAGTTTAATTGAGTGCGAATTTTTGTAACATCATTTATACCTTGCAAGGCACCAGCTTCGCCACTTTCTTCATCGTATTTTGTAACAGTATCTAATGCGGTTAAAAGATTGTTATACGAATCTGTCATGGCTTTAAGCGATTCTTGAAGCTTAGTTGTATCTTGAACTATGCTAGCACTCGATTTGCCGGTTTCATTAAGCGTAATAGTTACACCAACTCGCAAATCAGTTATGGTATTTGATGACCTAGTGATAGCAAGTCCATTATATGTAAATTCGGCATCTTGGGCTGTGGTTAGTCTATTTGCTTCCAAATTTGATAATTTGATTGGATTTCCGTTTTCATCAACCTTATCAGTACCGTCTTCATTTTTGGCTGTTATATCTGAAGGGCTATCATCCCAGCCAAGTTTTTCAAGTGCATTGCCACTAATATTACTAAAGGTTATATTTTGTTCGGCACCTGTTTTTGTTGTTTGCAAAACCATTTGATAACCCTTGCCAACATTGATAAGTTTGGCATTAAGCATACCAGATGACTTTGAATTTATCATATCTGCTAGATCTTGTAAGGTTGTAGCCTCACCCAATTCAAAAGAAAAAGTAAAATCCGCCTTAGTGGTAGTGGTAGTATCAGCTCCCTCTCCAGTTTGTACTTCATGTTCGCCGATTTTAATTTCAAATTTAGAATTAGCTTCTGCTCCTATCACATCAGTAGTTTTATCAAAATTTCTAGTTTTATAGCTATCACCCTGTGCTAACTGAGCTACATCTATACTCATGTTTTGGATAGCCACACCGTCAGCAGATGTAATAGTAGCACTGGTTCCGGTTGAATTTACTTTTCGTCTTAAATAATTTGCCTCATTTGCAAGATCTGTAAAGCTTACATCAACTCCTTTGATATAGCTTATAAGTGCATTTAATTGCTCTTGCTTATCTTTTTGAGATTCTATCCTTGTTGTGATAGGTTTTATCTGGGCATTTTCGTCTGCTGCTTTAAGCTTATCTAGTGTTTCATCGCTTAGCGCATACTTACTGCCACCCATACCCATTATGCCGACTAAAGTTGAATTAGCCGATGTTGTGCTTGGTGTACTTGTAGTACTTGTAGTGCTTGTATCAGACATTTTTAACTCTCCTTGTCAAAAAGCAATCCTATACTTTCCCTAAAATATTTTGAAATCCTCAAAGCTTGTTCGCTTGGGAGTTCGCTTATAACATTGCCAGTATTGGCTTCTGTAACCTTTACAACCATAATATTAGCATCACTGTCATAGTCAAATCTTATATTTGTTTCAAGTCTTAACATTTGAGAATTTAACTCATCTGTTATCTTTGAAACTTTATTTATAAGTTCTTCTTGACTCAAACCTTCAAATTCGCTGCGAGTATTTGCGGTATTGCCACTTTGCGGTTGCGGTGCGACTTTAACCGAAGTATCTTGTGCAGAAAATGAAGAACTTGGTGCAATATTTACATTTGGCATTGCCATATTATTACTTATTTCCATTTTCGCTCCTTGAAAATTTTATTTCAAAGCTTAATATCGTGCTTTTTCGCAAAAAGTTTAGCAATTTTACATTTTTTTTGCTAAAATTAGCCAAAATTTATAAGGAAAGATATGAAAATTTCATTTGAATGCGAATGTGTAGTTTTGCAAAAAACCCTACTTTTGTTTTGCAAAAAATATGCAAGTACACGAAAAGATTGCGATTTTATCGTATCTGACACCAAGATAAATTCTCAAAAACCAGTTTTTTTGATAGGTTCTCACATTAAACTACCATTTAATAAACAAAATTTACTAAACGCACTCGAAGAATTTTACAGCACAACATGGACAAAACAAAGCACTCAAAGCGAACTAGACTTTGAAAAACGTCTTGAAATGCTCCTTTCGAATTTCAAACGCGACTTAGTAAATCTCATAAGGTCAGAAAATTGAAACTTTTTGCCAGTATTTCAAGTGGCAAATTTAAAGGTAAAAAGCTCGAACTTCCGAGTTTAAGCACAACAAGAAGCACAAAAAGCATAGTAAAACAATCCTTTTTTAACACTCTTAGATACGAATTAACAGGTAAAATTTTTATCGAAGGTTTTGGCGGAAGCGGAGTAATGGCGTGTGAAGCATTTAGTAACGGAGCTAACAAATGCATAGCGATAGAATTAGACAAAAATGCTTATAAAATCACGGCAAAAAACCTAGCCAGTATAGATTCAAATTTAAAAGCCATAAACGCTGATAGTTTTGAAATTTTACCAAATTTGATAAATGAATCCAAAGAAAAAGTTTTGCTTTATCTCGATCCACCCTTTGCGATTCGTGACGGATTTTCCGATGTATATGAAAGACTCATAAAAATGCTTGACAAATTTGATAAAAATAAAATTTTTATGATAGTTTTTGAACACTCATCGGCTTTCAAATTTGATGAAAAAATATCAAATTTTACTCTTTTAAAAACAAAAAAATTCGGAGCTACAAGTCTTAGCTATTTTTCTTAGTATTTTCTGCCATTTTTTGGAATACTTTTTGCTTATTTTCGTCAAAATTTTAGAATTTACAAGGCGAAAATATGAAAAAAATTATCTTAGCTATCGCTTTTATTTTATTTACTCAAAATATAAATGCAACACAGGTTAAAGATATCGCTAGTGTAGTTGGAGTTCGTGAAAATCAACTCATCGGCTATGGTCTAGTAGTCGGTTTAAACGGCACTGGTGACGGCTCAACTTCAGAATTTACTATCCAATCGATCTCAAATATGCTCCAAACCGTTAATGTTAAAGTAAATCCAGATGATATCAAGTCTAAAAATACAGCAGCCGTTATAGTTACAGCGAGTCTGCCGCCATTTGCAAGACAAGGTGATAATCTCGATATCACGATTTCATCTATCGGAGATGCAAAAAGTTTACAAGGCGGAACCTTGCTTATGACCCCTCTTAAAGGCGTTGATGGCGATATTTACGCACTTGCACAAGGTTCAGTTAGCATAGGCGGAAAAAATGTAGGCAGAAACGGTAACAACCATGTAACAGCTGGAAATATTCTAGGCGGTGCCATAATAGAACGCGAATTAAGTTATGATATCTACAATCAAAGAAGCGTAAATTTGAGTTTAAAAACTTCAAGTTTTAAAACCGCAAACCAAATCCAAGAAGTAATAAATTCAAATCTTGATGAGGGCATAGCCTTAGCGATAGATCCTAGAACCGTCGTGCTAAAACGTCCAGAAGATGTAAGCATAGTCGAACTTTTAAGCAGAGTTTTAGAACTCGAAGTAGACTATAAAGCAGACGATAAAATCGTGATCGACGAACGCACAGGCACCATAGTTAGCGGTGTAAATGTTAGCGTTGATCCTGTCGTGCTTACTCACGGCGATATAACCATCAAAATCGAGCCAGATTCTTACGAGGATAGAGCCGAAAATGATATAGATATGCAAGATGGTTCAGCCATAAGCGCTGGTGCAAATATGCTAAGAATTCGCGAAGAAAAAACAACGGTCGCAAGCGTGGCAAGAGCTTTAAATAAACTTGGTGCTAGTCCTAGCGATATAATAGCGATTATTGAAAATTTAAAACGAATCGGTGCGATTCATGTTGATGTGGAGATTATGTAATGATAGATAATACAATGGCACTTAATGCTTATTCAAATTTGGCTACAAGCCGACTTTTACAAGCAGCAAATAGCAAAGACGAAAATGTCAGAGCAAAATTTCAAGCCGAGCAAGATGTAAAACTTCGTGAACAAACAGATGCTTTTGAATCTTTTATGGTTAAGTCTTTTTTGGATATAGCCTTAAAAGAAAGCGATAAAAATACACTTTTTCCAAAATCAGCCGGATCAGACATATACAAATCAATGTATAACGACACAATGAGTCGAGCTTTGAGTGGAAATTTAGGTTTTAGTGATTTGTTATACAATTTTTTAAAACAAAGGGCTTAAAAATTTTATCTTAACACCGATATAGTGGGAAAATAATTAAAGTTAAGAGGTGTGAAATGATAAATTCATTGTCTATAAATCCAGTCCCGCAATCAAGTCTGGTAGGTAAAACAAGTCAAACTAAAAAAAATGCAAATCCAAACAACGCAAAAATCGCAACAAAAGCTGAAAATATTGCCGCTGCTATTTCAAACGGCACTTATCAAATTGACATTGAAAAAACAGCAAGAGCGATAGTGGATAGCTTGAGAAAATTTTAAGGAAAAAAAATGTTAAATCAATATCTTAGTAAAGCACTAGAAATTTTAGATTTGCTAATAGATCTAACCGAAAAAGATATCGATAATATACAAAACGCAAGGCATTCGCTTGTCGATGAAAGCGTGAAAAAGAAAAATAACTTGGTTAAAGAATTCGAACAAACCAAAAAGGCTCTTGATAAAGAGTTATTAAGAATTTCTAAGCTCGATTCTAGCAAGGAACTTTCGCAAATGCTCGACGCTGATGTCAAGTCAAAATTAGTTATCATGCGAGAAAAACTTGAAATTTTAAACAAGAAAAACCGAGAATACGCAAAACATGTATTAACCGTCAAAGAGTATTTTGACACTTTGGCAAAGAAGGTTTTTAAACAAGAAGACGGCGAATACAATTCGTCTGGATATATCATATAGGCGAAGGGAGTTTAAGATGGCAAATATATTTATGTCGCTAAATACTGGCGTTTCTGGATTAAACGCTGCACAAATTCAAATCAGCACCACAGGCAATAATATCACAAATGCCGATAGCAATTTTTACACAAGACAACGCGTCGTTCAGTCTGCATCTCCGGCTATGAATACCGTCCGTGGCGGTCTTGGCACCGGAACACAAGTAGACACGATAAAAAGAATTTTTGACGAATACGCATTTCAAAGATTGCAAGACGCTTCGGCAAGCCTTGAAAATACGGCATACAAACAAGATATCATGCAAGAGATAGCACAGTATTTTCCAGATCTCGAAAATTCAAGCATCTATAATGATATGACAAATTATTTTGACGCATGGAACGATTTTGCCGCAAATCCAGATGACGGAGCACAAAAAATAAATGTTGTAAATTTGGCTAAAACCTTTGCTCAAGATGTTTCAAATGTCGGCACCATGCTTGATGATTTGCAAGTTGAAATAGATAAAGCCATAGAAATAAACATAAATGAGATAAACTCTATCGCCGAGCAAATTGCCGCCATAAATGTCGAAATAAACCGCATAGAAGCAGGAAAAGACGCTGGTATCACGATAAATGCAAACGATTTGCGAGACCACAGAGATGAACTAGAACTTGCCATGGCCAAGTTAATAAATGTCAATTCACATAAAGACAATCTCGAATCAGATATGACGGTAGATAGAGGAATCACGGACGCTGGCGTTGGATATTATCTAAATATAGGTGGTATAAATGTCATAGACGGAACCGGCTTTCACCCTATCAAAATGACAAAAAACGAAGACGGCATACTTTCTGATATTTACTACGAAATGGAAGACGGCAGACGAATCGATATGTCTGATAGAATTTATGACGGCAAAATCGGAGCGGCACTTGATTTGCGTGGCAGACACTATGACAAAGCGACTTCAAAATTTTTAGACGGCACCATACAACAATACATAGACAATCTAGATAGTTTTGCAAACACGCTTATGCATACCACAAACAATATTTACTCATCATCTGCCATGGAAATTTCAAACACAGACGAGCTAAAATATCTTACTGCAAATACAACTTTGATGAATTATTCAAACGAAATTCAAAACGGCAGTTTTGATGTCATTGTTTATAACAACCAAGGCACAGAAGTTGCACGAAAAACCATAAATGTCAATGGCACAACAACCATAGATGACACAACATACGGCAACTCTATAGTTAGCGACTTTAACTCAAATTCTGACGATAACAACGATAATAACATGCAAAACGATGTAAATGATTATTTTAGTGCGTCTTATTTTTACGATCAAGAAAATCAAGTTGGCACATTTGCGATAATTCCAAACCAACAAAGAGGACTTTACAGCTTTGCTATCGAGGACAATGGCACAAATTTTGCCGGCGTTGTTGGTATAAATAAATTTTTCGATGGCAATGACGCATCAAGCATGAGCGTTACTTCTGATTTGCTTAGAGATCCACTAAAATTGCACGCTTACTCAAAACCGGTCAGCGGAAATAACACTGTCGCAAACAAAATGGTTCAAGTTCAGTATAACTCCCTAACCTTTCATAAAAACGGCACAAGTATCGAAAACAACGAAACCTTAGAAGGCTACTATCGTTTCTTGACAACGCAAATTGCTAGCGATACAGAGATGAATAATACCTTGCATAAAACCAACACATCTTTATTCAACACAGCCGATGAAAAATTTCAAAGCATTTCTGGCGTAAATACGAACGAAGAGCTTACAAATTTGATACGTTTTCAAGCAAGTTACGGAGCAGCAGCAAAGATAGTAACAACAGTAAATGAGATGTTAGACACCCTTTTGACACTTAAAAATTAGCATTTTAAAAAAATGAAAAAAATTCTAGACGCCTATGTCCTTGATAAAAACACGGACATAGGTCTTTTTTCTCATGCCGATCCGCTTTGGATAGCAAGACAAAACCCAGAACCACACAAAGCTCTAATCTGTGCATTATTTGCGTATGGAAATGCAAATTTGATAGTAAAATTTTTAAAATCCCTTGATTTTTCATTGCTCGATAAAGACGATGCTTATATACAAAAATCCCTAAATTCACACAAATACCGCTTTCAAAACACTCGTGATGTATGCGAAATTTTTAAAAGTATCAAAAGATTGAAAAACGAATGCAAAATCGAAGAAATTTTACTCAATGGCTATAAAAATGGCGGCATGATATATGCGATAAATTCGCTTATTTGTAAAATTTACAGCCTAAATAGCTATCACTCGGACGGTTATGATTTCTTTTTTGGCAAAGAATTTGAAAACACAGCAAAAAGCCCATATAAACGTTACAATATGTATTTACGTTGGATGGTTAGAGATAGTGATATAGATCTTGGTTTGTTTAAAAAATTACCAAAATCACAACTTCTTTTGCCACTTGATGTGCATACTCACCGAGTTTCACAAGCATTAAAACTTTGCAGTAGAAAAAGTTATGATTTTAAAGCCGTAGTAGAAATCACTGAAAATTTACGCAAATTTGATCCGCAAGACCCCATAAAATACGACTTCGCACTATACCGCATAGGACAAAGTGGCGAACTAGATAAGGTTTTAGCAAAAATATAATCAAATTTGATGTTAAAAAATTTACTCTAACTCTTTGAATTTTGCCAAATTTTATTTATATAAAATCACATAGACAAATTTGATAAACTTTATAGATTCAAAAAATGTTCAAAATCATATATACTTATTTTTTATAAATACGATCATAGTCAATAATCACTATATAAGTTTTTAACTTTGCAATATATTTATTTATAAAAGTGTAAAACATTAAGCTAATGTGGTGTTTTGGCTATATTCGCTAATACTTACAAACTTTATCACTATGATTACACCAATAGAGCCTAAAAATAAAAGAGTTTTAGCAAACGCCAAGCTAGGTATTGTCTTTGGCAAAAAAATCCACCACCCCGGCACCAAAGCAAATCCTTATTTTGAAAGAGCCTTACACGGATATGCAAATTCGAGCGAATTTACTAGGACAAAAGAGGCTTTGGCAAAAGATTTAAAAGCTAATATCAAAGCTGAAATTTTAAAGAGGTTTAAATAAAAAAGGCGGTCAAAGTATAAAACCGACCGCCTAAAATCTTATGATTTTCTATTATTTAAAGTTTTTTTGAATATATTTTAAAGCGTCTATAAAAGTGCCTTCAAAAGTGTTTATAATTTTCTCATTTTCCACTTCTTTATGATAGAATTTGCATTTTTCGTGAAATGTATCATAGCCCTCAGCCTCTTTAATGAGTTTATCGCTTGGCTCGAAAGTATCAAAAACTAAAATGATTTTATTATCTCTTAATTTTGTGATCGCAGCTGGATTTTTAGAAGTATTCCCCTCATAATCTTCATCGAAATTTGGCTCACAAATCACCCATTCAACCAGATAAATAAATATATCAATCTCTCTCATTTTATCCTCCATTTAAAGATATTAAAATTCCATTTTCTAAAATCTTTTATTTCTGTATTGTTTTCCATAAAATAAGCTATTTTATCCTTTAAAGTGTTTTTGAATATACTTTAAAGCATCGCAAAAAGAGCCTTGAAAGTTAGTTTGTTCTTTGCCGTCTACTGTATGTATAAACTCGCAAATTTCACTAAATTCTTTGTGCGTTTTTGCTTCATTTATATCTTTGTCTTTTGGTATAAAAATATCAAATACATAGGCTATTTTTTTATCCGTCGTTGCTTTTAAAACGGCAAAAAAATTGTGGTCAAATTGCTTCATATCATTATAATTATTAAGCCCTTTTAGCCTTATTTCCCAATCAAACGCTATATTTTTATGATAGTCTATGTTAATATTAAATTTTCTCATCTTTACCACCATTTAAAAATTCTACTCTTAATTATATCTTGTTTTAGCGTAACACTCTCTTTTTTAAAATATTCCGCATTACTAGGCTTAAAGGCTGTTATTATTCTATCGCCGTCAAAGACCATAAACACGCCATTATCACTCATCGCATTTATTTTTTATTAGGGGCTACTTTATTGATAGAATTTAGCGCTTTTATTATATCGGTTTTAGATAGTTGCCCAAAGTTTAGGCGCATACGCAAATGATGATCACCGTTTGCCGCTTTGATATCAAGCACTCTCTCGACACCAGTTTTATCTACATGTCTGATTATTTCATCATCTCTTTTTATGCCTGTGTATCTTTCGCCTATTTCGCTGGTTTTGGTATATACAGGCACGACCATAGTTCGGCAGTGGAAGTGATATGGTGGCAAGCCAAAATTATTAGGGAGCTCATTACTTCTACCTA
>JAILCJ010000012.1 GCA_024680445.1 Campylobacter sp. | reverse complement strand
TTTTATTAAAGTTCATATAATTAAATATATAAATAATATATTTTTTAAGCATATTTTCATTGCAAAACGATAAAATAAAAATTTGCAAATTATTTTAAGGAGAACTGATATGCAACAACAAGAAAAAATGGAGCTCATAGCCGAGTTACTCGAACTAGAAGTCAGTGATTTTACACCCCAAACTAAGCTTGATGATTTAGATGAGTGGGATTCGCTAGCTGCGATTTCTTATGTGGTAATGATGGATGAAAAATTTGGCGTAGTTGCAAATCCTGCCGATGTTAAAAATTTTAAAACCATCCAAGATATATTAGATAGTATGAAATAATGGCAATAGATCATATCAGAAACGTTAAAATTTCAGCCGTTTGCTGTGCTGTGCCAGATAGCAAGCTTACAGTAGATGATTTTTATCAAATGTATGACAATAAAGAAGTCCTTGATAAATTTATCAATGATACCAGTGTGAAGCAGATATTTTATAGTAAAAAGCAAAAAACTATAACATCTGATCTTTGCCTTGCTGCGGCAGAAGAAATTTTTAGCAAAAAGGGCATAGACAAAAATAGCATAGATGCGCTGATTTTTGTGACACAAACATCTGATTATAATATACCAGCTACTGCTTGCACACTTCAATATAGGCTTGGCTTATCAAAAGAATGCATAGCTTATGATGTGAATTTGGGTTGTTCTGGCTATGTGTATGGACTATATCTTGCTGCTATGAAATTACAAAGCGGATATCTAAAAAAAGTATTATTGTTAGTCGGAGATGTACAAAAAGATATTGCAGGTAAAGTAACAGATTTAAATAATTTTTTGTTTGGTGATTGCGGTAGTGCTACTCTAATTGAATACGAAGAAGGTGCACCCGGTTTTAGATTTGCCTTGCAAACCATAGGTAGTGGCTTTGAAGCCATCGGTGCTACCAAAGGCTTGCGATATGCTTATGTAGATAATCCAAAGCCAAAAGATAAGTCCATCCATATGGATGGACTTAGTGTTTTTACTTTTAGTATCAGCGAAGTTCCAAGATTGTTTAAAAAATTTTGTGAAAATTTTGATGCAAACATGGATGAATACGATACTGTATTGTTGCACCAAGCAAACAAAAAAATGCTTACCACAATAGCCAAAAAATTAAAAGTAGATATGCAAAAAGTGCCTTTATCTATCGAGTGGTATGGCAACACCTCATCTGCTACTATACCAAATGCTATGTGTTATCATTATGCTCAAAATAACAGCGATGAAAAAATAAAAATCATAATGTCTGGTTTTGGGATAGGTCTTTCACTGGGCGTTACCGATGCTTATGTTAGGCCGTGTGATATTTTGCCTATTATTCAAACAGACATCACGTGGGACGAAGGAAGAAGAAAGGTCTTAGAGGCAAATGCTAAATCTAGCTAATAAAAAAATTCTAATAACTGGTGCTAGTGGCAATATAGGCAGACATACAGCAATTTTATTAAGCGAACTTGGCGCAAAAGTTATAATAACCGGTAGAAACGAAAAAGCTTTATCTCAACTTCTTCAAAATTTACATGGCAATGGGCACAAAAGCGTAACGCTAGATTTGAATGATATATCTAAAATTTCAGATTTTATAAAAGATATAGTTGAATTTGACGGACAAAAGCTAGATGGTTTAGTTTACAGTGCAGGTATAATTCCTACATTGCCGATAAAAAATTCAAATTATGAATTTATGAACAAAATCATGACTACAAATTTTTTTGCTTTTGTCGAAATGGTCAGGTATTTTAGTAACAAAAAATTTTCAAATAACCCAAGTAGTATAGTAGCTATCTCATCATATGCTGCGATAAACGGCGACAAAGGACAATTAGCTTATGCCGCTTCAAAAGGCGCTATGGATAGCGCAACCATGGTTATGGCAAAAGAGTTATTTTCAAAAGGAATACGTGTAAATACTATTCGCCCAGCAATAGTTGATAGCGGCACCGATGAATTGCCAGATAGGGTTAAACAACTTGTCGATATGATGCAAACTGGCAGAATAAATCCCAAAAATTTAGCTGAACAAATAGTGTTTTTGCTAAGTGATTTGTCAAGTGGGGTTTATGGGCGCTGCTTCGATGTTAGGGGATATTTGGCGTGCTAGATTTTAATGGTAAAAAGTTTTTGGTTACTGGGGCTAGTTCTGGCATAGGTCGAGAAATAGCTGTACACCTTAGTGAACTTGGTGCTAAAGTTGTTTTAGTAGCAAGAGATGAAGAGCGTTTAAAACAAACTCTATCTACTATGCAAAATCCAAATTTGCATAGATATTTTTGTTATGATTTTGCTAGCCCTTGTGGTATAGATGAACTTGTGAATAAAGCTGTTAACTATGATGAAGCCAAATTTGATGGTCTGGTGTATGCAGCAGGTGTAAGTGCAATATATCCATTAAAGCTCATAGATCACAAAAAATTTGAAAATGTTTTCAACATAAATACTTACTCTTATCTAGAGCTTATTAAGATTTTATCTAAAAAACAAAATTCAAATGATAGTGCCAGCGTTGTATATTTATCGGCTGTATCATCCAAAAGCTATTCCAAGGCGCAAAGTTTATATGTGATGAGCAAGGCATCGTCAGAGGTGCTTTCGAAAACACTTTCTTTAGAACTCTTAAAAAGAAAAATTAGAATTAATAGCGTTGTGGTTGGTATTGTTAAAACTAATATGATAGAACAATCGCAATCAATAAGAGAGCTTAGAGATGAAGATAGTTTGGAAAGTAAAACATTGGAAGTATCTAAAAATCTTACTCCTAGAGAAGTATCAAATATGGTTTTATTTTTACTAAGTGATAGTGCTAAATATATAATTGGTGAAAGTTATTATATAGATGGTGGTTTTATGAGATAAAATTGATATAATTATCAATAAAGGATACCTATGAAAGAAAAAATCACAAAAATTTTACAAGACATTAGACCAGAATACGATTTTTTGGGCGATGAGGACTTTATTGAAGCAGGTATGCTTGATAGTTTTGATGTGCTAACTTTAGTAACAGAGCTTGAAAATGCCTTTGGTGTTTGTATAAGTGGCGATGAAATTTTGCCAGAGAATTTTGCTAGTGTTGAGGTTATTTGCGAGCTAGTATCAAAAAGTAAAAAGAAAGCATAGCCATGAAAGCAAAATTTTATGGCAAAAAAATATCTGGCATATTAACACTTTTACCACAGACAGAATATAGCTTTGAAGAGGATATGAAATTTAATTCTTTGTCTGAAAAACAAAACAAAAAGCT
>JAILCJ010000196.1 GCA_024680445.1 Campylobacter sp. | reverse complement strand
GATGAAATAGCTGTGATTTCATTGTGATTTTGCTTTTCTATCGCCACAAGTGCTGGGGCGGAATTTAGCACCGATAACGAAAAAGACACCGGCGAGATAAGTTCGGTATCTTTTAACTCTTTTAAAAGCGTCAAACAACGATTTATTTCGCCCGTGTGTGAAGCATAAACTATCACGCATTCATCGCTAAATTCTGGCATTTTAGAAAACAAGCACTTTGCTAAGGTGCTATATCTCCTACGTTGTAATGGCGGTATGTGCGATAGATCAAAACTTTGTTCAAAGTCTTTGTTACCGGCAATTTTGTCTGAAACAAAATAATTTAAAAATTTTATGTCAAAAGAAATTTTTGGCATTATTTTGCTATATCACCTTTTAATGTAACAGCTGTCATAAGCGAACCTATGGCACATTCAAATTGAGTTGTGCTATCGTAAGTATTTTTTCTAAAATAACTTACCAAATTTACAGCTTTTGAACCACCTTCTTTTGAAATTCTGTTGTTAAATGCTATCAAAGCAGAAATGAAAGCTCTTTGGCAAGCTGTTTTTTTGCCGTCAGCACCACGAAGTGCAGCATTTGCTCTTTTGTTTGAAGTAATGTTTCTAGTGATTATATTATGACCTTTACCGCTGTTGCTACCAAATTTGAATTTGCTAACATCAGGAAGTTTTTGTCTTGCCAAATCGCTACTCAAAGCTTCTTGTATGCTAAAATGAGCTATTTTATCGGCTGCTTGAAGGCTTAAAGCCAAAACTAAAATACTAAAAAAAATCTTTTTCATTTTTTTCTCCTTATTAAAGATTTTTAAATATAAGTGAAGTGTTGATACCGCCAAAGGCGAAATTGTTTTTTATAACATATTCGCATGAAATCTCCCTTGGCTTGGTTAGATAATCAAGCTTGGCACATAGCGGATCAACTTCGTTTAAATTCAAATTTGGATAAAACAATTTTTGTTTTGCCATTTCTATACTTGCTATGCTTTCAAGTCCGCCACAAGCTCCAAGGGTATGACCTAGATAGCTTTTGAGCGAACTAACGGCTATATTTTCGCCAAAAATTTGATTTATGGCTATACTTTCGGCGATATCACCTGCCTTTGTTGCCGTGGCGTGGGCATTGACATAGCCGATTTGATCGGGACGCAAGCCGGCGTCATCAAGGGCTAATTGCATAGCCATTTTCATGGTTTGACTTTCTGGTTTAGTGATATGCGTGCCATCGCAAGTCGAACCAAAACCGACTATTTCGGCTATGGGCGTGGCACCCCTTTTCATCAAACTTTCTTCGCTTTCAAGCACCAGCATGCCCGCACCCTCGCCTATGACAAGTCCGTCTCTTTGGGCGTCAAAGGGGCTTGGAGTTAGCTTTGGTGTAGAATTTTTTAAACTCGTAGCATAAAGCAAGTTAAAGGTATAAACCTCGCTTACACAAAGTTCTTCTGCTCCACCTGCTATCATCATAGGAATTCGACCAAATTTGATAGCCTCATAGGCATAACCGAGTGCATGTGAAGCCGAAGTGCAAGCCGAACTTGTCGGTATCACTCGCCCTTTTAGCCCATAAAAAATCGCTATATTTGCCGCCGTGGTGTGTGGCATCATTTTTACATAAGTGTTTGCACTAACTCCGCTTGGATCGTTATCTACTATCATTTTTGCCATGGCAGCCGTGGCGTCCGTACTACCTGTGCTTTGACCGCTAGCCACGCCCATTTTACCATCTTTTATGCTTTCATCGTCCAAAAGACCTGCCATTTTTAGGGCATCACCTGCTGCTTGGACGCTGTATTGCGATACTCTGCCAAGGCTTCTAAGCTGTTTTCTGCTCCACTCTTTTGGCGGTGCATAATCTTGCACTGGTGCTGCTAAATAGGCGGTAAGTTCGTTGTATTTCTCCCACTCTGGCATATAGCAAACCGCGTTTTTTCCGCTTTGTAGTCCGTTTTTAAACTCTTGCCATGAGTTGCCATAAGCACTAACAAGTCCGTATCCACTTACAAAAACTCTCAACACAAACCTCCATTTACGCCTATTACTTGTTTGGTGATATAACTAGCCCCCTCGCTTAGCAAAAACTCAACCAAAGGTGCGACCTCATCGCTTTGTCCTATCCTTTTGGCTGGGATCATTTTTAAAATTTCTTCAAGAGGCAAATTTTGATTTATCATATCGGTTTGGATTAGTCCGGGGGCTACAACATTTACGCAGATATTTCTGCTAGCAAGCTCGATAGCCAAAGACTTTGCAGCACCTATAAGCCCGGCTTTGCTAGCCGAATAATTGCTCTGACCTCTGTTTCCCATAACCCCACTTACCGAACTTATCACGACCACTCGCCCTGTTCTTGCCCTAGCCATAGGCATCAAAATAGGTTTTAAAACATTATAAAAGCTGTTTAAATTTGTATCTATCACGTTTTTCCAGTCGTCTTCTTCAAGGGCTAAAAAGGTATTGTCATTTGTGATACCGGCGTTTAACACAACTCCATAAAATGCCCCATTTTGCTCGACATAGTTTTGTAAAATTTCATTGCACTCGGCTGTGTTTGAAACATCAAAATTTAGGTATTGGCAAGATAATTCTTTGGCTAAATTTATCAAATTTTCGCTTTCGCTTTTACCATGCAACAGCACTTCATAACCAGCATTTTTTAGACGCTTTGCTATGGCTTTGCCTATGCCTCTTGATGAACCGGTGATTAAAACTTTTTTCATTTATTCACTCTTTTTTATGATTTCGTCTAGGTATTGTTTGTCTGGATTTAAAGCCGTTATCGTGCCTTGTGCGATAGTTTCGCCATTTAATGTGCATTTTCCGTCATAAATTCCAAGTCCGTTATCATCTTGGATAGAAATTTTTATTTCTGTAATGATTTCATCGCCGATATCACAACAAGGTTTAAAAATTTTAAAATTTCTAATGCCTAGCAAAAAGCCCAAAGTATTTGCATTTTGCTTATCGCTAAGCCCCCTAAAACTCACCAAACATTGAGCCATAAGCTCACATAAAATATAACTTGGAAATTTGCCATTATCCAAAAAAGCGTTATCTTCGGCAATAAGGCTTTTTATCTTTGCATGCTCTTTATCGTATTCTACTATATCGTCAGCAAGTACCATTTTACCGCTATGTGGCATAAGTGAACTAATCATCACATTCTCCTAAAATCATCATCGCATTATCCCCCCCAAAGGCAAAAGAACTTGAAAGTGCAGTTTTTACCACCGCTTTATCGCCTTTTTTTACAAAATTTATAGCTTCAAATTCGCAGTTTTTATCAAAACTATGCACCGGCAAAGGCACTTTTTTGCCCTGTCTTGAAGCCAAAATAAGCTCGGCACAAATTCCAAGTTCTATCGCACCAGCCGCCCCTAAGGTGTGACCCATTAAGGACTTTGTGCTAGAAACTGGCGTGTTTTTAAAAAATTCCTTTATTAACAAACTCTCCATTGTATCGTTTGACACCGTGCCCGTGCCATGTAAATTTACATAATCAACCCCACTCAAATTTGCTTGTTTTAACACTTCTTTTGCAAGAATTTTTTGCAAATCGCAAGTTTGGCTAGGCTTGGTGATATGAAAGGCGTCATTGTTTGTTTTGGCTGCTAAAATTTCGACACTTTCACCGCTTTTATCTGTGCTTAGCACGAAAACACAAGCCCCTTCGCCAAGATTCGTGCCTTTGCGATTTAGCGAAAAAGGGTTTATCTTTTCATCGCTTAAAATATCAAGACTCTTAAATCCCGCTATACATAGCGAATTTAGCCCGTCTGTACCACCGCAAATCACCGCCTTGCAAATGCCGTTTTTTATAAGATACATGCCTTCGATTATAGTCTTTATACCAGAAGTACAAGCGGTAGAAACGCTATAAGCCAAAGATGAAAGTCCGTAAAGTTCACGAACAAAATTTGCAGGATTTGATATAGAATTTCTTGCCATAAAAAGCTCTTTTTGCTCACCTTTTTGCAAAAAATCGCTTTGTGCTTTTAAATCCTTGAAATTTTCATCAACTCCGGTATTTGTTGTGCCGATTATAACGGCGATGTTTTCTTTGCCGTATTTTTGTATATTAAATTTGATTTGATCGTCTAAATTTTTAAGGGCAAGATATAAAATTTGGTTCGTTCTTGTTTTAAACTCTGGCTTTAAATTTTTAAAAATTTCATCATTTTTTAACTCGTCTATCTTAGCCAACATTATATTATCATAGCTTTTTATGCCAGAATTTTCTTGGGCTAAATTTTGCATTATCGTATCGTTATCATCGCCGATAGCACATATCATAGAAGACTTGCTTAGATAAAATTTCAATCAATTTCCTTTATAACAAAGTCTTTAAAAACAAAATTTGTATTTTTTGCCAAAATTTGCTTTAAAAGCTCATAAAATATATCATCAAATTTGGAGTTAGGTGGCATAAATTTGGTATTTTTAAAACGCGAATCTTTAAATTCCTTACTCGCCACCGGTGCTCCAAAATAATCAAACAAAGCAAAAAAATAACTCTCATCTTGCTTTGAAACATGCAAAATATAAGCCTCGCTTTTGCTTTTTAGCTCAAAACTTTTTTGACTAAATTGCGGCGAAATTTGAGGGTATTTTGTCGCACAACCAAAAAGTAAAATGCCAAAAAGTAAAATTTTACTTATTTTTGCAAATACTGCCATACGCTTTCAAGTGCCTCATCAGATCTAGTAACAAAAGGATTGTCCTTATCCCACGCATAACCTGCTAAAATAGAGCAAATTTTGCGTTTTATGTCGTGATTTTCATTTTTTGTATAAATCACATCTTGGAATTTACCTTCATACCAGCCTTTAACATAGGTTCTAAACGCATTTACGCCTATCATCAAAGGTTCTTTGTATTCTTTTTCTAGATCGACTTTTTCACCTTTGATTATCCTTGTAACTAAGTTGCCAGCTAATTTTGCCGAATAAAACGCTATCGTAACGCCAGAGCTAAACACAGGGTCTAAAAATTCACTCGCATTACCAAGCAAAACAAACCTATCCCCATAAAGTGCCTTAACATCTTTTGAATACGAATTTATCGTTCTTGCCGGCGTATCCCAAAGGGCATTATCCAAAAGTCTTTTTAGCATAGGCACTTCATAAACAAATTTTTTAAGCCTATCGTCGTGGCTCATTTGGCCGTCTTTATCTAAAAATTTACCTTCGCCAACTACACCGATAGAACACCTGCCATTTGAAAAAGGTATAAGCCAAAACCAAACCTCTCTATATGTTGGGTGAGTGCTTATCAAAATTTTCTTTCTATCGTATAAAATTTCGCTGATATTATCTTGAATATGCGTAAAATACGCCTTTCTAACCTCCAAACATGAAGGACTTTCAAGGTCTAAAATTCTAGGCAAAACCCTACCATAACCACTTGCATCTACAACAAATTTAGCCTTTATCTCATCGCCATTTTCTAGCTTTACATAAGCACCATCGCTTTGAAATTTGACATCTTCAACCTTGGTTTTAAACCTTACTTCAACGCCTTGTTTAGCGGCTTCATCTATCAAAAGTTTATCAAAATCAGCCCTTTGAACTTGAAAAGTCGTACCAGAACCAAGGCTACTTTTATCACAAAAATCAAAATATCTATATTCATTGCCCCAGCTAAATGCCGCTCCGTTTTTATACTGAAAACCATGAGCCTTTACCGCTTCTAAAAATCCAGCTTCATTTAACAATTCATTGCAATACGGCAACAAGCTTTCGCCTATTACAAAACGTGGCAAAGTCTCTTTTTCTACTACCACAACTTTTACACCAGCTTTGTGTAAAATCGCACTAACCATAGAACCGCTTGGACCCGCTCCTATCACGACAACATCGTATTCTTGCATTTAAGCCCCTTGTTACAAAAATTTTGTTATTTTAACAAAACAGAAATTGAATTTTTATTAAACGGAGATTTTTTGGAGTTTTTTTATTTTTCTTTAACATGCGATAGTAACGAAATCACAAAATACAAAGATGACGCTGACATAGTTTTTTGCATAGCCAAAGGCAAAATTTCATCAAATTTGAACGAAAGAGCAAGTTTTACTCACTCACGATTTTTACTTGAAAAAAGCAAAAAATTTAAAAGAAATTTCTCTTGTATTTCGCACAAAAAAGATCTTAGTCTCATAGCTTATGCGGATTTTAAAATCGGCGTTGATATCGAATATCTAAGGGCAAGAAATTACCAAAATCAAGTTGATTTTTGTTTTAGCAAAGACGAAAAAATCATGCTTGAAAACTCAAAAGATAAACTAAAAGAATTTTATAAAATCTACACAACAAAAGAAAGTCTTATCAAATTTGGCGATAAAGAATTTTGCGATATCGATAAGCTTGGAATTTGCGAACAAGGCGGATATTATTTTAAAAATTCAAAAATCAAATTTGCCAAAATTTCATCGTTTTGTTTTGAGGATTTTATATTTAGCGTGGCATATCAGGGCTAAAAATTTGAGCTTTTGCAAGGCTAGATCAAATTTAAAAGCAAAAAATCAAATTTTTTCGCCTTGCTTTGTGCTATTTTTACAAAATTTGATAAAATTGCCTTTATTTTTATCAAATTTGATAATTTCTAAGGGAGAAAAATGAAGTACAGATTTCGCTTTGTCCTTGCTATCTTTGCGATACTTTATGTGCTTATTTTAAGCTTGGTTTTTGCTTTTTACCGACATTTGGCATTAAAAGACGCAAGGCAAGAAGCCTTTTATGTGCTAGATACCTTAAATGCCGTGCGGGATTATGTCTCGACGATTCAACGCCCTTTGCTCGATGAATTGATAGGTCAAAAACTCTTACCAAGCGATTTTTTCGATCCACGTTTACAATCCTCATCTTATATCACTCGTGAAATTTACAATATCCAAAAAGCCAAAAAAAATATAAATTATGATTATAAACTCATAGCCACAGACCCCTTAAATCCGGCACATCTAGGCGATGAATTTGAAAACGAAATTTTAGAGGGTTTTAAAGAAAAACGTTATGATGAATTTTCAAAAATCATCACAGATGATAATGTCTCTTACATTTATGTAGGTTTGCCTATAAAAAATTCCCAAGCCTCGTGCATCGCCTGTCATAACATAAATTCTGTGCCAAAAAAACTAATAGAACAATACGGAAAAAGCAAAAATTTCGAGGGCAAAGTAGGCGATACGATAGCGATGATATCGTTTAAAATGCCGGTTCGTGATCTTTTGGCTTATCATATAAACGAACTCATAGCCAGTGCGATTTTGCTTTTTGTTGTTTTTGTTTTGCTTAGCTTTTTGGTCTTTAAAATACATGAAAAAATGGCGAAAATCAAACAACAAGACGAGGAGTTGATGACTCACCAAAGTCGCCTTGCAAGCATGGGCGAAATGATAGCTAGCATATCTCATCAGTGGAAACAGCCCCTTGCTCAAATCAGCCAAGCACTTATAAATTTAGAACTTTATAGCGATAAAGATAAATTAACAAAAGCCAAACTAAGCGAAAAAATAGGTGAAATAGATGAACAAATAAAATTTATGTCAAGCACTATAAATGACTTTAAAAATTTCTTTGATCCAAAGGCACAAAGATGCGAGTTTTCAAGCCAAAATGCCATAGATCAAGCACTTAAAATTTTAAATTCCGTCATCAAAAATTCTGTGATAAATTTAGATATACAAATAAAAGAAAATTTCTCTCATTTTGGAAATATTAACGAATTAATACAGATTATCATTAACATCATAAACAATGCAAAAGACGCATTTAATGAACAAAATATAAACGAAAGACAAATTAAAATTTGCTCTTTTACTAGCTCTCGTTCTAGAAATATCAGCATAGAAAACAATGCTGGAAATATCGATAAAAAGCATATTGACAAGATTTTCAAACCAAATTTTACTACCAAAAAAAATGGTAGCGGTTTGGGACTTTATATGAGCCAAGTTATAATGAAAAAAAACAATGGATTTATAACAGTTAAAAACACACAAAACGGAGTAATATTTACAATTAGCTTTTTGAATTCATAAATCATTTACTATCCCCCTTTTTTACCCCTTTTTCTTGCTACCATTATCAATACGAAATCTTTTTGATTTTTGAATTCAAAAATTCTGCAAAGGAGGAAAGCATGAAAGGCCTGGATAAAGCGCTCATTGGCTTGCTTGCCGGGATAGGCGTATTTGCCTCGTCAGCCTGTGCTCACGAGGGTATGCAAATGACTGGTGCGGCACAGGGCGTCATAGCAAATCCTAATGGAACTCTCAAAGATAGAGGTGTCATATCTCTTCAAGACTACATCGTAGAAGAAAAAGAGATGTATGACTGGCTTTTTAAAAATCACCCGATTTTTACAAAATACGGCGGTAAAGTCGATGGCAAGATGAAAGTCGTTGACCGAGGTCACGAGTGGCTCGAAGAAGGACACGGTAAAGATCTTTCTAAGGTAACAAAACGTGAATTTGGCGAAGGATACAGCTCTATGATGTATAGAATCCCAGCCGGTTCATCACTCATGTTCCCAAACAAATTCGTTGGCTCTGAAAAGTGCGGTGAGTGCCACCCTGCTCAATACGAATCATGGAGCAGATCACGCCACTCAACTACTATCCGCTTCCCGGGCGAACACCCAGAGTTTAACAACAACCTAACAGATCCTGTATTTAGCGAAGACACTGCACCTGTTTTACCGCAAGGTATCACGCCTGATGTAGTTTATGCAACAGTTGGACATGTTAGAACAAAACTTGGCTTTATAGACGCTTGGCTACTTCGTGGTACTTACCATGTAGCAGGTGGTTTGCTAAGAGACGGCACCGGTACCATAACTCCGGGCTCAAACCAATGGCAAAGAACTTGGGCGTTAAATCTCACCCCAGAAGTTGTTAAAAAGATCAAAAAATGGGTTCCAGAATTCCCTGAAACTCTCGAAGAGTATGGCTTAAATACCGGCTATGTAAGAGGTCTTGCATCTTATGCGGCTACTTACAAACACTCTATGAATTTTCAAGCAAACGCTTCATATTGCGAAGTTTGCCACCCGTTCAAATTTGATTTTAAAACAAAAGAAGACTTTTATAAAGCCCTTGGTAACGCAAAAGAACTTCAAAAACACACCATTTCAAAAGGTGTAAGCTGTGAAGAGTGCCACGGCGCTGGCGGTCACCTTGACGGTGCTACAAATTTCAGAATGTCAAACTGCGAACGCTGTCACCAAAGATTTAACTGGAGTCCAGACCTATACAAAGCTCATCCGCTTGGCAAAGTTGCTCCGGATTTGGCACTTAGCTCTAAATTTAAATCAATGGGACCAGGCTGTGGTTCAGAAGGTTCTCAATCATACTTCACCGCTCACTATGAAAAAGGCATGAGATGTACAACCTGCCACGATCCGCACGATGTTACTGGTTTGGTTACTGGCGATAAAAATATCAAAGGTATAAATTACAATTCAGAACAAGGCTATCTAAGCGCACTTTACTCAAAACCAAAAATCACAAAAACATGTGCTGATTGCCATAAAACACAAGCTTACATAGCAGCTCGTGCAGACACACACAAAACAAATTCTTGTGCGTCTTGCCATATGCCGTTTATGATGAGTTGTGAAAATTTCTATGCTATTCAGTTCCAAGATCAAGCAGGTTTTGATACTCAACGTCGCTCACATATCTGGAAAATAGATATTAGTCCGGACCGTAAAACCATGGTCGCAGGTTCTACTTCACAAAGTCCAAGAGATGCGAAAGATTGGCACTTCCAAAGAAATGAGGACGGCAGAAACTTCGTAGATTTGATGTGGGCTTGCGCTAGAACTTCATGGGCTGACCTTGATATGGTAGAAAACAAAGGTTGCCATAGTCCTGTTATTTCAGAGCTAAAAGAAACCTTGCACTTCAAAAACCAAAAACAAGCTTACGATGAAGTCATGGGCTGGCAAACACCTATCAAAAATGCTTACACTTCTATAAAAATAAATATAGAAGGCATGTATAAAATTCTTGAAACCAAAAAACTTGATCCATCAAGTAAATCAAGAGTTTATGAGCTTATCGAAAAAGCCCAAGACACAGTTGATTTGCTAGAAAAAGATGGTTCATGGGGTATGCATGGATTTAAATACACAAAACAAAGAGTTGATGCCGCAAAAGGCTATGTAGAAGAAGCTCAAAGAATTTTAAATAGTAAAATTTAACGAGCAAAAAAGGGGTGAGAAATCGCCCCTTTTAAATTTCAAAAAAGGTAAAAAGATGCAAAAAATTATGTTAAGTTTCGTGGCGATATTTTGTATGGCAAATTATAGCTTTGCGGATATGAGCCAAGAACAAAAAGAATCTTATGCTATCGGTGCATCGACTGGAAGTTATATACAAAATCAGCTCCATAATCAAGCAAAACTAGGCGTAAAACACGACCTAAATGCTGTCATAGACGGACTTATGGACGCTTTAAAAAATAAAATCAAATTTAGTGATGATGAGATAATCACGCTTTTAAACGACAGAGCAGAAAAACTAAATCAAATTTCTGAAAAAAACAAAAAAGCCGAACTAGAAAAAAATAAAAAAATCGGCAAAGAATACATGGCAAAAAACGCCAAAAACAAAGATGTTAAAGTTACAAAATCAGGACTTCAATACCAAATGCTAGCACCAGGAAACGGCGAAAAAGCCAAGCCTGAAAGTATTGTTGTGGTAAATTACAAAGCTTATTTGCCAGACGGCAAAGAGTTTGAAAATACCTATGAAAAAAAAGTGCCAGCGTATCTATCATTAGTAAGTGTGATAGATGGATTTAAAGAAAGCATTTTGCTTATGGATGTAGGTTCAAAATACAAATTCGTAATGCCAAGCGATATCGCTTACGGCGATGAAGGCAATGATGTAATACCGGGTGGCGGGGTCGTAACCTTTGAGATCGAACTTTTAAAAGTCTATAAACCGGGCGAAAAAGTCGAAGTCCCAAAAAATCCCGCTCCAAAAAAATAAAATTTGCTTATGAGTGGAGGGAAATATGAAAACAAATTTTAAACGACGAGCATTTGTTAAATATCTCGCCTTTGGCTCTGCAACTATCGGCACCTTAGCCTTTGGTACCGAAAAAAGCGGCGAAAGCCAAAAAGCCAAAAAGCCAAATTTTGGCATGATATTTGACCAAAACAAATGTGTCGGCTGTACCGATTGCGAAAGGGCATGTGCTAAGGTAAATCTTGTCCCAAAAGGGCAAATGAGGCTTTTTGTCGAGGATAAAACCGATCCAAATGATAGAATGAACAAACGCTACGTGAGAGTTTCTTGCCAACAATGCGTTGAGGCTCCATGCGTTGCGGTTTGCCCTACAAATGCCTGTCACAAAGACAGCCTAACAAATATCACCACGACCAACGCAAACGACTGCATAGCCTGTAAATACTGCATAGTCGCCTGTCCGTATGATGTGCGTTTTATCAACGCCCAAACTCATTCGGCTGAAAGTTGCAACTTTTGTTTAGATACAAATTTGAAAAACGGCAAAGAACCGGCTTGTGTCGAAGCATGTCGCTATGATGCCTTGGTATTTGGCGATCTAAACGATGAAGATGCCCATATAAGCAAACTTCTAAAAATCAAAGACAGCCTTAGAATGCGACCAGAGTGTGGCACAAAGCCGAGTTTGCGTTATATCCCGGCTGTAAAAATGGGGGTGTGAAATGGACGGAGCTATAAATTTTACTACAACTTTTTCTAGTGGCGTGGTTTGGCACTGGCCGATAGCTGTGTATTTGCTCTTAGCTGGTATGAGCGGTGGAGCTTTGATAGTGGCTTTGCTTGTTCGCTACTATAAAAATCAAAGCGAATTTACGCCTTTGTTTAAGGCAGCCTCTGTCGTGGCTTTTATCACGATTTTGCTAGGTATGGTTTGCTTGGTTGGCGATCTTGATAAACCGCTTTATTTTTGGAAAATTTTGATAAATTACAATTTCACTTCTGTAATGTCTATCGGCGTTGCGGCACTTTGTATTTATATACCGCTTAGCTTTTTTGTGCTTTTGTATGCCTTTGAAGCCGAATTTGTAAACAAATTTGCTTTTTTAAAGCCTATATTTTCAATCTTAAATCCTTTAAGAAAAATCATCTTAGCCCTAAGCCTAATTTTTGCGGTAGCCATTTGTGCATATACGGGCTTTTTGATCTCTGTTTTGGTAAGATTTCCTATCCTAAACACAGCCGTTTTACCAGCACTTTTCGTGGCTTCTGGGCTAAGTGCGGGCATAGCTAGTTCTATGCTAGTTTCATCGGCTTGTTTTGGTGCAGCCAAACACGAGGGTGATAATCACATCTTACATCTTGCCGAGTGGCCGGTAATGGCTTTTGAAATTTTGCTTATCGGCATGATTTTTGTATCCCTTATTTTGGGCTCTGACGCACAAAAAATGGCAAGTGCTGCTTTTATAGGCGGAAATTATGCTAAAATGTTTTGGTTTGGGGTTGTTGGCATTGGCTTTGTTGTGCCTATCGTTTTAAATTTTGCTCTTGGCAAAGCCGTTGCTCACACAAAATTTGCATTTTACGCTAGTGCGATAGCAAGCATAATAGGCGTATTAATGCTTCGTATGTTTATACTTTATGCAGGACAAAGTTATAGTATTTTAGGATAAAAGGAGAAGCATGAAAATACTAAAAATTTTCTTGTCTTATAAATTTGTTATTTTCATGCTTGGTATTTTGGCTTTGGGTGCCGGGGTGGCAACCTTTATAGAAAGTGCCTACGACACCCAAACAGCCAAAATTTTAGTTTATGACGCTCATTGGTATGAGCTTGTGATGGCTTTGCTTTGTATCTCTTTGATAGCCATCATCACAAAAACAAAAATGTGGCGAAATCTCGGACTTTTCGCCTTGCATTTATCCTTTGTCGTTATCGCTCTTGGGGCATTTATGACAAGATACCTTGGCGAAGAAGGCATCTTGCACCTAAGAGTTGGCGAAAATTCAGATGAAATGCTAAGCGTAAAGCCCTATCTAAACATCATCACCGAAGATAAAAACTACGAATTTCACTTAAATTTATCCCGCCTTGGGAATAATGATTTTACTTTTATTCAAGACATAAATGGATCAAATTTGATACTTAAATTTGTCTCTTATATCCCAGCCGATAAAGGCAAAAGAAGCACGCTAAATTTAAGTGCCAAATTTGATAACGAACAAAGTCAAGAACTTAGCCTAAAAGGCGGTGTTGGCTGGCTTGGGGAGCCGCAAACTATCACGCACAATGGCAAAAATATCATGCTTGCGTGGGGTGCAAAAATCCTTCGTTTGCCCTTTGCTTTTAGGCTAGAAAAATTCGAGCTTAAACGTTATCCGGGCTCACAAAGTGCCTCATCTTACGCTAGTTTTGTTACGCTTTTGCATAACGGCGAGGAGCAAAAACACGAAATTTCTATGAACAATCCACTAAATTACAGTGGATACAAATTTTTTCAGTCATCTTACGATACAGACGAGCTTGGCACGATATTAGAAGTAAATCGCGATCCGGGCAAAATTCCAACTTATATAGGCTATTTTTTGCTTTGCGTGGGCTTTGTGCTAAATTTGTTTAGCAAACACTCTCGTTTTATCAAACTAAGCAAATTTTTAAAAAATGCAAATTTATTGCTTATTTTTTGCCTACTTTTGGGGTCAAATTTGATAGCCGATGATTTTGCCAAATTTGATAAAAACACAAAAGAACACGCCACAAAAGAATTTGCCACCCTTTTGGTGCAAGATTATATGGGGCGTATAAAGCCGGCAAGCACTTTGTCTTGGGAGGTCGTGAGTAAAATTTCAGGCAAATACACGCTTTTTGGGCTTAGCCCTGAACAAATCGTCCTTGGCATAAGCACGGATCCGTATTTTTGGCAAGATCAAAAAATCATCAAGGTAAAAAACGCCGAGATTAAGCAGATTTTAGGGCTTGGCGAAGATGAAAATTTTGTAAGTTTTAGCTTTATGTTTAATCAATTTGGCGAATACAAACTAGCCAAACAAAGCGACGCCGCAAACGCCAAAAGCCCATCAAAAAGAAGCAAATTTGATAATGAAATAATCAAATTTGATGAGAGAGTAAATATCGCTTATCTTGCTTTAAAAGGCGTGTTTTTTAGATTTGTGCCTGTGCCAAACGATACAAGCGATACTTGGCTATCGCCAAATGATGCCTTTACAAATTTTCAAATAAATGAAAGCACCAAAAATCTGCTAAGCGAATACATAGACGGCTTAAAAAACGGCATACAAAACAACGACTGGCAAAGGGCAAACCACGCCTTAGCCGAGCTTAAAAACTACCAACACTCGACCTCAGCCCATATCTTGCCAAGCGATCAAAAAATCAAAGCCGAAGTGCTATATAACAAGCTTGAAATTTTTAAAAATTTGCTTTATTTTTATATGATTTTGGGGCTTTTTTGCTTTGTTTTTGGATTTGGCGGTATTTTGGCGAACAAGGATTTCAAAAAACTAAGCAAATTTGCCTTTTATTTGCTAATTTTTGGCTTTTTAGCCCACGCCTTTGGACTTGCACTTCGCTGGTATATCTCGGGACACGCCCCATGGAGCGATAGCTATGAAAGCATGATATATATAGGATTTTCTAGTATTTTGGCTGGACTTTTATTTTTCCGCTCGTCCTTGCTTACTATCTCGGCTTCAACGCTTTTAGCCAGTGTCATTATGCTGGTGGCTCACATGAGTTTTGTAAATCCTCAAATCACAAACCTTGTGCCTGTGCTAAAATCGTATTGGCTTAGTATCCATGTGTCAGTTATCACGGCAAGTTATGGATTTTTGGGACTATCTGCCTTGCTTGGCTTTACAAATTTGCTTCTTATGGCTTTTAAAAACAGCAAAAATTCCACTCGATTAAACGCTCAAATTCGCTATCTTTGTGCCATAGATGAGATAGCCTTGATAGTCGGTTTATCCATGCTTAGCATAGGAAATTTTTTCGGTGCGATTTGGGCAAATGAAAGCTGGGGCAGATACTGGGGCTGGGATAGCAAAGAAACATGGTCTTATGTGTCTATCATCGTTTATGCCATAGTTTTGCATTTGCGTTTGATACCGAAATTTAACGGAATTTACACATTTAGCGTGGCTTCATTGTTAGCATTTTTTAGTATAATCATGACTTATTTTGGCGTAAATTTTTATCTAAGCGGTTTGCACTCTTATGCTAGTGGAGACAGCATAGATACATCAAATTTACTTTATTTTGTTTTAATAGCACTTGCTTTACTTATCGCATTTGCCTACAAAGGTCGCGATATAAAAGCCATTTAGAAAGGAAAAATATGAAAAAATTTATCTTACTTTTAGCACTCGGCGTTATCGCAAATGCCGGATTTATCAGTGACGGCATGGACGCACAAAAAAAAGGTGATCACAAAAAACTTATAGAAATTTACGATGAAGCCTGCAACAAACAAAATAAGGCATCAGGGTGCTACAATCTAGCCGTTGTCTATCACGAAGGCACCGGTGGAGTGGAAAAAGATTATGCAAAGGCTTTAAGCTTATATGAAAAATCTTGTAAAATGGACTTTGCCATGGCTTGTGGCAACCTTGGTTATATGCACGAAAGCGGACAAGGCGTGGATCAAAATTTCACAAAAGCGATAAATTATTATGAAAAAGCGTGTAAAGATAACGAGGCTTGCACTTCGCTTGGCTTGCTTTATGCCAACGGCGCTGGGGTCAAGCGAGACCTCAAAAAAGCCATTTCGCTTTATACAAAGTCTTGCGAATACGGCGATATGATGGGGTGCAATAACCTTGGCTATCTTTACAACAAAGGCGAAGGGGTCGAAAAAGACTTCAAAAAAGCCAAAACTTACTATGAAATGGCTTGTAATGGTGGCATAGGCATGGCGTGTGATAATCTCGGCTATCTTTACGCTTTTTCGCAAGGCGTAATGCAAGACTATGCACAAGCGGCTAAGCATTTTGAACGCTCGTGTATGCTTGGCTACGCAAAAGGTTGCAATGATATAGCCATAATGTATGCCGAGGCAAAAGGCGTAAAAAAAGATGAGAAAAAAGCCAAAGAATTTTTCGCAAAAGCTTGTGATAAAGGGCTTGGCGAGGCGTGCGAAAATGCAAAAATTTTAGAAAAGGATAGTAAAAAATGAGAAAAATTTTAATTTTTTTAGCCATTTTTGGCTTGGCATTTGCGGGTGAAATGTTTCAAAGCGTAAGCGAAGAAAACGCTACTTTGATAATGCAAGGCAAGGAGAAAAATTACTGCCCAAACTGCGGTATGAATCTAATCAAATTTCACAAAACCAACCATGTCCATAAAGACAAACAATACTGCTCACTCCACTGCCTTTACGAGGCAACAAACGGAGTTATCCCAAGTGACGCCAAGGTCATGGATACAAAAAATTTAGGCTTTATAGACGCAAAAACAGCCTTTTATGTAGTTGGTAGCAAGGTAAAAGGCACCATGAGTAAAAACAGCAAATACGCCTTTGCAAACGAAGCGGACGCCAAGGAATTTATGGCAAAAAATGGCGGCGAGATAATGGATTTTAGGGCAGCTTATGCCAAGGCAAAAGAGGATTTTGGCGAGGATAAAAAGATGATAAAAGCCAAAAGAGAGGGCGGAGTGTATAAAAAAGGCAAAGAACTTTATGAGAAAAATTGCCAAAAAACAGATAAAAAAGAGTATGAAAACATAGCCCTTTTAAAACAAAATTTAAAAGACTTATGCAAACTCCAAAACGATGGCGATTTGCAAGCCGTGGCTTTGTATATCTGGGATGAGCCAAAAAATTTGAGTGAAAAAAAACGAGCCGAAAAGATAAAGGTGCCAAAAGACGCTAGATGTCCGGTTTGTGGCATGATAGTAGCCAAACATCCCCAATGGGTGGCTATGATAGAAAATGGCAAAGAAAAGATTTATTTTGACGGCGTAAAAGATATGATGAAATTTTATTTTCAAAACGATAAAAAATTTGACAAACTTTTCGTGAGTGATTATTACAAACTCCATAAAATCGATGCAAAAACTGCATTTTTTGTCATTGGTTCAAATGTTTATGGTCCTATGGGCGATGAGCTTATACCTTTTAAAACCGAAGAAGAAGCCCAAAGTTTTGCAGGAGAACATGCTGGTAAAAAAATACTTAGTTTTGATGAGATAGATGAAAAACTTGTAAAAGAATTATGAAATTTTTAACGATTTTAGCTGTTTTTTTTGGCGTGATTTATCTAGCTTTGGCGGTGCATTTTTTTAGCTTTGATTATGAAAAAAAAGCTGATGAGATAGCCAAATTTTCAAAAAGCATAAAAGATGTAAAACTAAGCACTAGCTTTGAAAACCAAGCTTATAAGGACTTTGTCTATGCTAAATAAAAATTTCATAAACTACGCAGTTAAACTACTTTTAAAAGACAAAGCCGACCATGCTTTTAGTTTTAGCATTTTTGCCTTTATAGTTTTCGTGCTTTCATCTGTGCTTTTTATTTCAAGCTCTATCCAACACGATTTAAGCGAGGCTATCAAAAATCAGCCTAGCATAGTAATCGAGGCTTTTAGGGCTGGTAAGGGCGATTTGATGCATGAGGGCTATATCTATGATATCAAGACCATTAACGGCGTTAGCGATGCGTGGGGCGTGGTTGATGGGTATTATTATTTCGGACAAAAAAGAATTTGGTTTCATGTCGTAGGCGATGATGAGTTAAGTGATGATGAAATGATAATCGGCGAGGGCGTAAAAATTGCCATGGCGGAGCTTTACTACAAAGATGAGTTCAACTTTTTAACCGAAAACGAACTTATAAATGTCAAGATAAACAAGATAGCCCCACACGAAAGTTCGCTTTTTAGCAACGATCTTATCCGCCTTAGTCCAGCCACTGCAAGAAGGGTGCTTAGCCTTGAAGAGGGCGAATACACAAAGATTTATGCCGATGTGCCAAACCCAAACGAAATCGCCCAAAGTGCCCTAAGCATAGCAAATATCTATCCAAACTCACAAGTTTTAAGCATAGAAGACAAGATAGCCGAGATAAAACACATGTATTATTACAAGGGCGGAATTTTCATGGTGATTTATGTCGTGGCTATGATATCGTTTTTCATTTTGCTAAAAAATCAAATTTCGCTATCTTATGGCACAAAACGCCGAGAAATCGCTATTTTGCGAAGCATAGGCTATGCCATAAAAGACATAATCGCCCTGAAATTTATACAAAATTTCATAGTGGCGATGTCTGCTTTTTTGCTTAGCATTGCCCTTGCGTATTTTTATGTTTTTGTGCTGGACGCTCCATTTTTGCGTGAAATTTTCCTTGGTTCAAATTTGACCAACACCCTAACTTTCACGCCTATTATCGATATAAACACGCTTTTTCTTATTTTTTTGTTTAGCGTGATACCATTTTTGGCTTTTGTGATTATCCCGTCGTGGCAAATCGCCATTAGCGACATGAGTGAGGCGGTAAAATGAGCGTTGTAGAAGTAAAAAATCTTTATAAAATTTATAACGAGGGCAAGCCAAACGAATTTAAGGCTTTAAAAAACATAAATTTCACCGCCGAAATGGGCGAAATTTTGATACTAAAAGGCGTGAGCGGTAGCGGTAAAAGCACACTTTTATCGATTTTGGGCGGACTTAGCAAGGCAAGTAGCGGAGAAGCGATAATCAACTCACAAAACATCGCCAAACTCCCTGATATCATGGCTTCAAAACTCCGCCACCAAAGTGTAGGTTTTATCTTTCAAGCCTTCAATCTACTTGACGGACTTAGCGTTATAGATAATGTCAAAGCACCGCTAAGCATAAGCGATTTTAGCTCCGCCAAAGTAAATGAGCTTTGCCAAAAAGCCATGCAAATCGCAAACATAGAGCACAAAAAAGATCAAAGCGTTGCTAGTCTAAGCGGGGGCGAAAAGCAAAGATGTGCGATAGCAAGGGCTTTGGTAATGGATCCGCCTATTATTTTGGCAGATGAACCAACCGCCAACCTTGATAAAGAAAATTCCCTTATCTTTATCCAAATGCTAAAAAGCTTTAAAGAGCTTGGCAAATGCGTTATCATCGCGACTCACGACTTGCTTTTTGATGATTTAGACTTCGTAGATCGCACGATATTTTTACAAAACGGAGAAATTTCGTGAGTATATTTTTATCAAACGATATTATCGCCTTTTTGTTTGCAGAGCTCATCGTTATCGCTTTAATGGGTATTTCGCAGTTTTATATCGTTTCGATCTTGCGTTTTTGGGATTTTGATTCTAGCTCACCGCTACAATACAGCCTTGAAAAAAAGAATTATCTAGTAAATACGATTTTGTTTTTTTCGGCATTTTGCAAGATAATTTTGTTTATATTTTTTGTCCTTAGCCTCGATGAACTCGCATCCATAGTGCCCGGTGCCATGTGCTCGGCTGGGGTGATAGGCTCAAACGCTTATGGCAATTTTTTATTACTTTTTAAAATTTTGCTTATTTTTTCGCTTGGTTTTTGGCTAGTGCTTAACCGCCTTGACCTAAATGCGATAAATTTCCCATTTTTAAGGCGAAAATACTTCATTTTTTCTGTGATTTTTGCCCTTGTTTTGCTGGAATTTTTGCTTGAAATTTTGTATTTTTTAAACATACCTTTAAAGGTGCCTGTGTTTTGCTGTTCTGTGGTTTTTAACGCTCCAAAACTGCCATTTGGCTACACTCAAAACGCCTTGGCTATGATATTTTATGTGCTTTTTGTGGCGATTTTGGTGCTAAATTTTACCAAGCAAAGTTTGGCAAGTTTTGGGCTAAATTTGATATTTTTGTTTGTGGCTTATTATGCCATTACTTATTTTTTCGGGCTTTATATATACGAACAGCCAAATCACAAATGCCCTTACTGCATGCTTAGCAAGGATTATTTTTATGTGGGCTATGCTATCTGGGGGACGCTATTTTTAGGCATTTTTTATGGGATTGTGCCGTTTTTGATAGAGTTAGCCACCAAGCAAACTTACACGCATTTGCTTAAATTTTCAAGCATATTTTTAAGCCTTTGCGTTTTGCTTTGTAGCTTTTTTGTGGCGAGGTATTATATATTGTATGGGGTGTTTTTATGATAAGGCAAATTTTTGGCGTAGCTATCATGCTTGGCGTTTTGGCTCTGCTTATTTTTAACATCGACATACAAGAATCAAAAATCACCGTAAAACACGGAAATTTTGATAAAAAAGCCCTAGATATCGATATAAACAAGACCATTTGCCATGAGAGCAAAACCCTTATCACCGACCTTTACCAAACCGCCCAAGCCGTTATGCCAAACGGCGATACCTATTTTTTTAACGATATAGGCAACTCTTTTATCTGGCTCATGCGTCAGCCAAACAAGGACGATATCACGCTTTGGGTGTATTCGCAAGATAGCAAAAGATATATAAACGCAAGAACGGCGTGGTATTCACGCATAGAGCTAACCCCCGCCATGCTTGGTTTTGGGGCTTATGAGTTTAGGATTTACGGCACAAGCGATTATTTTTTTGAAGATGTCTTGCTTTGTGCAGCCAGAGGCGAAACGGCTATGAATCCTCTCATATATATTTTGCTAAAAGAAAATAAAATTTAATGCCAAGCTCGATAAATTGCGTATATTAAATCTAACATTAAGTTAAGCTTAAAGTCCATTTAGATAAAATTTACACTCGTTCTTTTAGCGTAAAAAAGACAATTCAGTAAAAAAAGGAAAACAAATGAGCGATATTATCGCATACAAGTTGGGTGACGAAATTATCGATACCCAAAGCATAAATTCACGTCAAGATAGTGCAACTCCGATTTATTTTGATAACTCCCCAGAAGCACTCAATGTTATCCGCCACTCATGTGCCCACCTTATGGCACAAGCTATCAAAGAGCTTTATCCACAAGCTAAATTTTTTGTTGGACCAAATGTAGAAGACGGCTTTTATTATGATTTTAGAGTTGATGACGCCGGTAGCAAACTCGGTGAGGACGACCTAAAAACGATAGAAAAAAAGATGAAAGAGATAGCCGAACGCAAGCTTGATATAGTAAAAAGCTGTGCTACAAAAGCTCAAATGTGCGAAAAATTTGCAAATGATGATTTAAAACAAGAAGTCCTAAAACGAATTCCAGAAGGCGAAGTAAGCTCGTATAAACAAGGCGATTTTGAGGATTTGTGCCGAGGACCGCACCTACCAAACACAAAATATCTAAAATTCTTTAAACTCATAAGAGTTGCTGGTGCCTACCTTGGAGGCGATGAAAGCAAAGAAATGCTTAACCGCATTTACGGCACTGCTTATGCAGACAAAGACAGCCTAAAAGAGTATATCACCATGATGGAAGAAGCCAAAAAGCGAGATCACAGAAAGCTTGGCGTAGAAATGAAACTCTTTTCATTTGATGATGAAATAGGCGGTGGTTTGGCACTTTGGTTACCAAATGGCGGACGACTTCGCTCAAAACTCGAACAACTTTTATACAAGGCACACCGAGAACGTGGTTATGAACCTGTGCGTGGGCCAGAACTACTAAAATCAGATGTTTGGAAACGAAGCGGACACTATGCAAACTACAAAGAAAACATGTATTTTACAACCATAGACGAACAAGAGTACGGCATAAAACCGATGAACTGCGTAGGTCACTTGAAAGTTTATCAAACAGAAATTCGCTCTTATAGAGATTTGCCTTTGAAATTTTTTGAATACGGCGTGGTACATAGACACGAAAAAAGTGGCGTTTTGCACGGACTTTTCAGGGTTAGAGAGTTCGCACAAGACGATTCACACATCTTTTGTATGCCAAGTCAGATAAAACAAAACATATTAGAAATTTTAAGCTTTGCCGGTAAAATCATGGATAGCTTCGGCTTTACTTATGAAATGGAGATCTCAACCAAACCAGCCAAAGCCATAGGTAGTGACGAAATTTGGGAAACCGCTACAACAGCCCTTAAACAAGCCCTTGACGAAAACGGCTTTAAATACGGTATAGACGAAGGTGGCGGTGCATTTTATGGTCCAAAAATCGATATAAAAATCACAGACGCCCTTAAACGCAAATGGCAATGTGGCACTATACAAGTGGATTTTAACTTGCCAGAACGTTTCGACCTTGGCTATATAGATAGCAACAACGAACGCCAAAGACCGGTAATGCTTCACCGAGCCTTGCTTGGAAGTTTTGAAAGATTTATAGGCATACTTATCGAGCATACCGCTGGCGAATTGCCATTTTTCATAGCTCCGACTCAAGTCGTCATAGTGCCGATATCTGACGCACATTTAGACTATGCAAAAGAAGTATCTCGTGAGCTTATGAAAGTTGGCGTAGATACAGAAGTAGCAAGTAAAAATGAAAGTTTAAACAAAAGAATTCGAACGGCTGAAAAACAAAGAGTGCCTATGATAGTCGTGCTAGGTGATAATGAGGTAGCAAACCGCACCGTCGCCTTGCGTGATCGTCAGGCTAGAACGCAAAGCGATATGAGCTTAGCGGAATTTATAAACTTAACAAAGGAGAAACTTAGTGAGGTGCATTTTTGAGTAAAGAAAATGATGTAATGCTCAACGAAGATATACGAGCGCGTGAAGTAAGGTGCGTAGGCGATGACGGCACGGTTTATGGCGTCATCAGCAAAGACGAAGCTTTAAGCATAGCAGAAAAAATGGGGCTAGATCTTGTTCTTATCGCCCCAGACGCTAAACCGCCAGTTTGCAAGATAATGGATTACGGAAAATACCGCTATCAACAAGAAAAAAAGCAAAAAGAGGCGAAGAAAAAACAAAAAGTTATTGATATAAAAGAGATCAAACTCTCTGTAAAAATAGCTCAAAACGACATTAATTACAAGGTTAAGCACGCGCTTGAATTTTTACAAGACGGCAAGCATGTGAAATTTCGCGTATTTCTAAAAGGTCGCGAGATGAACTCACCAGAAATCGGCGTAGCTTTGCTAGAAAAAATCTGGGAAGGCATACAAGATGTCGCCGACAGAGACAAAGAACCGCTTTTAGAGGGTCGCTATATAAATATGCTTGTAACTCCAAAAAAAGCCTAGATCCACGGACGCTTCGGCGTCCTTGGCTTATCAAATTTGATTTTGCAAATTCATCAAATTTGATTTTTAAATTTATCAAATTTAACTTATCAAATTTGATTTTTAAATTTATCAAATTTCATTTTTTTGAATTTATCAAATTTACTTTTTAAATTTATCAAATTTGTTTTTTAAACTTATCAAATTTTGATTAGTATTTTAGCCACCCTTTGGATTTTTTTCTTTTA
>JAILCJ010000187.1 GCA_024680445.1 Campylobacter sp. | reverse complement strand
ACCAAATTTGATAAAGCAAAAAATCCACAGGGTGACTTAAAAAAATATATCAAATTTGATAAAAATCCACAGGGTGGCAAAAATATAAATCAAATTTGATGAATTTATCACCAAATTTGATTGTTTAAAGGCTTAAAAAAGCCCTTTTAAAATGCTTTTAACGGCGTCTTTTTTGGCGTCATTTTCTGAATTTTCACCGCCGTTTTTATTTAGTTTTCTATCCAAGAATCTGTCGATTTCTTTGGTGATCTTGCCTTTGATATACTCAGAACTTACGCTGTATTTTGGCTCTTTTGTCGTGCCGGTGATAGAAATTTTTGCGTCTGTTTTTTCATAACGAAAATCTATCGGTATGTTTATGCGTGAAGTGGCGGTATTTAGGGTGCCTTTTTGGATATTTATATCGCTTCGTTGTGCCGACATTTTGGCGTTAAAATCGATATCGTCTTTTACGATATTGCCCTTGATTTTGCCGTCTTTATAAATCTCGGTCGTGATATCTCTGCCGCTAAAAGTCTTAACGGTGTTCGTAAATTTCGTAGCCACAAGCCTTCCTTCTTTGATATCTATGTCAAAATCACCGAGTTTTGAAGCGGTGTTATAGTTTAGCTTTGCGTCCCCTATCCCGTCGTAAAAATAGTCAAATCCCAGCAAGGCACTAAGTCCTTTGAAATTAAATCCAGCCAAATTTGCAACGAGTTTTGAGTTTTTATAACTGGCGTTTAGCTTGCCGTCTGCAAGTTTTGGCGAAGTTAGGGTGGCGCTTAAATTTTCGCCGTCTTTATTCATTTTCGCGTTTAGTTCAAGCTTACCATAAAGCGGAGTTGAAGTTATGAATTTTAGCTTGCTAAGCTCGTTTATAACGGCATTTAGTGTGATATCTGCCTTTGAAGTGTTAAGGTTATACTTGCCCTTTATATCGTTTAAATTTATCAAACTTGTAAGCAAATTTGATGATATATTTGCCACGCTTTTTTGTATATTTATGTCGCTTTTTGAATTAAATTTTACGCCTTTTGGAAAGTCTTTTTGTAAAAATTTACTCATTTCATCTGCGTAAAATTCGCCATTTTTGATGTCTAAATTCGCTTTTGCGTTTAAATTTTTCATATCTAGCGAAGTAAAATCAGCGTCCAAATTTATATTTGCGTTTGCAAGCGGTTTTTGACCGATAAGCAAAAACAGATCTTTTAAGCTAGAATTTTGCAAACTCAACTTTAAATTTTCGCCCTTTAAATTCGCTTTGATATCGCCACCAAGCCCCTTGCCGTTAAGGTTTAGCACGCTTAGGGCGTTATTTTTTATAGCCATATCCGCATTTAATCTTACTTCACCGCTAAGCTTAGCTCCAACTATGCTTTGAAATTTGTTAAGATCTAAGGCTTCAAGGCTAAATTTCGCGTCTGCATCTTTGCTTTCGAGATTATAATTTGCCTTTAAATTCTTTAAATTTAGCAAAGATGAAAGCAAGGACGCATCAAGCACTGCTTTTGAATTTTTTACTTCTGTTTTTGCGTTAAGCTCGATAGGCACGGCGTTTGGCATATTTAAACCAAGACTTTTAAATCCTTTTGGATCCAAATTTGCCCCAGAAGTTTTAAGCGAAATTTTGCCTGCTATATCTTTGCCGTCTTTTAAACCGCTAAGCACCGCATCGCCGTTTATAACGCCATTTGCAAGAGCTGGTTGGGCTAAAAGTTTTAAAATCTCATCTATTTTTATACCTGAAATTTTAGCATTTAAATTTTCGCCGTCTAAATTTGCATTTACCGAGCCGCCAAGCCCTTTTAATAAGGCTTCAAGCAAGGTAATTTTGCCGTTTTGAACTCCAATATTTGCATCAACGCTCAAAGAGCCACTCAATTTTTGCTTGATGATAGGCTCTAATTTTGCAAGATTTGCTATGTTTACATTTAAATCGCTATGCAATTTTTTGTCTGCGAGATTGTAACTAGTTTTGTTTGCCTTTGCCGTGGCGATAGGACTTAGCACTTCGCTTTTTGCCACGATATTATCGCCATTTACCAAGGCGTCGCTTGTGAGTTTAAGAGTAAAATTTGACGGCAAAGTTAGGTTAAATTCTTTTTTCAAAACAGCGTTATTTGCAACTGCGTTCATGTCAAGACTTACTAAACCTTGCGAAGTAGCATTGACCTCTTTTAAATTTGCACTTAAATTTAACTTACCAGAGGCAAAATTTGGCTGTTTTGCAAGGGCTAAAATCTTAGTCAAATTTAAACCCTTTGCATTTAAAACAAGGCTAAGCGGTGCATAGTTTTTGACATTTGCCAAGAAATTTATATCGCTATCAAAGGCCTTGCCAAGTCCGTTTGCATCAAAATCGCTAAACCTGCCCTTTACCTGTCCTTTTAAGCCAATTTGCTCGTTCAGATCTATTTTAAAAGTGCTTAAATTTTTAGCCGCAACATTATAAACCAAATCCATTTTTTGAGTAAATAAAGAAAGTTTACCCTCGACATTTAGCCCTATTTCTTCGTTTATGTCGGCGTTTAGCTTAATATCGCTAGTATTTAACATAAATTCGTTTATTTTTATGTTTAAAGCTGTTTTTTCGCTAAGCAAATTTTGTAAATACGGGCTAAGAAGCGAATTTCCAAAGCCTGTAAACAAAACTATATAAGCTCCAAGCAACAAAAGCAAAATAAAACTCAAAAAATATGTAAAAATTTTCATGCTATCTCCTTATGATTTAACTATTTTATATCATAATTATTGAGCCAATTAGACTAAAGTATATTAAATTTAATCTTTAAAATATTGACTTTTACATAAAAAAGTGCTAACATTTCGTCACTCAAAAATACAGAGTGCTAAAAAACAAAAAATTTAACCAAAAAGGATGAAGAAATGAATTTTCAACCATTAGGCAAACGCGTTTTAGTTGAACGTGTTGAAGAAACCAAAACGACAACTTCAGGCATTATTATACCTGATAATGCAAAAGAAAAACCTTTAAGTGGTAAGGTTTTGGCTGTTAGTAATGAGGTCGAAGGCGTTAAAGTTGGCGATAGTGTCGTATTTGCAAAATACGGCGGAACAGAGATAAATCTTGACGGCAAAGACTACCTTGTGCTAAACATTGACGATGTTTTAGGCGTAATAAAATAAATGTTAAAAATTTCGGAATTTAAAAGCTTGGATATGATCTCAAATCAAAGCAAAACATGCGATTTTCAAATAAAAATATCAAAATTACTTAGCGAGTTTTCGGCACTTTTTCAAAACACTTTTTTATCAAATTTGTTTGTAAAAAGATACGAAATTTCAAAAAATTTGCAAATTTTTAATGAAAATAGCAAAAATTCCAAATATTATTTAGTCAAATTTGACTATAAATTTGGTGGTAAATTTACCACTTTTAAAATAAAAATTTAAAAACCGAAAGGAAAAAAAATGGCAAAAGAAATTTACTATTCTGATGAGGCAAGAAACCGCCTTTATGACGGCGTTCGCAAACTAAATGACGCTGTAAAAGTTACAATGGGACCAAGAGGTAGAAATGTACTTATACAAAAAAGTTTTGGTGCACCATCTATCACAAAAGACGGCGTTAGTGTCGCAAAAGAAGTTGATTTAAAAGATACTCTTGAAAACATGGGTGCAAGTTTGGTTCGTGAAGTTGCTAGCAAAACTAACGATCAAGCAGGAGACGGCACTACAACTGCAACGGTTTTGGCTCACGCTATCTTTAAAGAAGGACTAAGAAATATCACAGCCGGTGCGAATCCTATCGAAGTAAAACGCGGTATGGATAAAGAAGTTGCCGCTCTTATCGAAGAATTAAAGAAAATTTCAAAAAAAGTTTCAGGTTCAAAAGAAGTAGCTCAAATCGCTACAATCTCTGCAAATTCTGATGAAAGCATAGGCAAGCTAATAGCTGACGCCATGGAAAAAGTCGGCAAAGACGGCGTTATCACTGTCGAAGAAGCAAAATCTATACAAGATGAACTAAGTGTTGTTGAGGGTATGCAATTTGATAGAGGTTATCTAAGCCCTTACTTCATCACAAATGCTGAAAAAATGCAAGTTGAACTAAGCAGTCCTTATATACTACTTTTTGATAAAAAAATATCAAATTTAAAAGACCTTTTACCAGTGCTTGAAGCCATACAAAAAACAGGCAAACCTTTACTTATCATAGCCGAAGATATCGAAGGCGAAGCACTTGCAACCTTGGTTGTAAATAAACTTCGTGGTGTTTTAAATATTTCTGCCGTTAAGGCTCCAGGATTTGGCGATCGTCGTAAAGCAATGCTTGAAGATATAGCCATTTTAACAGGCGGTTCGGTCATAAGCGAAGAGCTTGGTAGAACACTTGAAAGTGCGAGTTTGCAAGACCTTGGACAAGCTTCAAGCGTAGTAATAGACAAAGACAATACAACTATCGTAAATGGTGCTGGAGAAAAAACTACCATAGACGCAAGAGTAGCTCAAATCAAAGCACAAATCGCCGAAACTACAAGCGATTATGATAGAGAAAAACTTCAAGAAAGACTAGCAAAACTAAGCGGTGGCGTAGCTGTTATCAAGGTAGGTGCCGCAACAGAAACCGAAATGAAAGAGAAAAAAGACCGTGTTGATGACGCTTTGAGTGCAACTCGTGCAGCCGTTGAAGAAGGCATAGTCGTTGGCGGTGGCTCGGCTTTGATATTTGCGTCAAAACGTGTAAATCTAAACCTTAAAGGTGACGAAGCTATCGGTGCTGACATAGTTCGCCGTGCCCTTCGTGCTCCACTTCGCCAAATCGCTGAAAATGCCGGTTTTGACGCTGGTGTAGTCGCAAACGCTATCGAAAGCAGCAAGGACGAAAACTATGGCTTTAACGCTGCAAGTGGCGAATATGTAAATATGTTTGAAGCTGGTATCATAGACCCAGTAAAAGTCGAAAGAATCGCACTTCAAAACGCCGTTTCAGTAGCAAGCTTGCTCTTAACAACAGAAGCAACAATAAGCGAAATAAAAGAAGACAAACCAGCTATGCCAGCTATGCCTGACATGGGCGGTATGGGTGGCATGGGCGGCATGATGTAATGCGATTTAGCCCAAAACGCATATAAGACTTACCCTTCTTTACTCACAAATCTTCGCAAATCTCACCAAAAGTGGGGTTTGCGAAACTTATAATTTTTAAATTTTGGTGCATTTAGTAGTCTTTTTGAAGCAATTTTTAAACGCCGACAATGATAAAATTTCACGCAAAATACCACAAACTTACGCTCAAATTCAAAGATAATATCTTACTTCAAGCAAAACACGCCATGTTTTTTATGCAAAAAAGTGCGATTTTTGAGTGCAAAAGTTGCTAAAAATTAGCAGCAAATTTATTATTTTTACAAAGCAAATCATAAAATTGTAAATTTATCCTTGCTTTAATTTGTTTCAAATTTGATAGCATTTAAAGCAAAAATAAATTATCTAGCCCAAATTTGATACTCATCAAATTTGATATCAAATTTAGCTAGAAAAAATGCGAAATGGCTTTGATTTATTTTATAAAGTGATTTATAGGATTGCAACCGCCACCGATAATTTCGGCGTTTTTGATAGCTTTGAAAATATAATTTTTTGCTTTTTTAACAGCCTCTATATAGCTATCGCCCTTTGCGATATTTGCCGCTATCGCACTAGAAAGCGAACATCCAGAGCCGTGAGTATGGATAGTTTCAAGTCTTTCGCACTCATCTAAAAGCACGAAATTTTTGCCATCATAAAACAAATCAAGCGAAACCCCATTTATATCGCCAGCTTTTAAATATACAGCCTTTGTGCCATAACTTAGTAATTTTTCGCAGGCTTTTTTGGCATCATCTAGCGAATTTATGCTAATGCCTGTGATTTCTTTGGCTTCAAAGCGGTTTGGAGTGATGATACTCGCAAGTGGAAAAAGATGCTCGACGATAGCCTTTTTGCTCTCGCCTTCTAACCAAATATCGCCGTTTTTACAGCTCATTACAGGATCAAGCACCACTTCTGGGCACTCTGGCAAGGCTTTTAAGCTATCAGCCACGGCCTTGATAATATCCACGCTAGGCACAACGCCGATTTTAATGGCATTTACTTTGATATCATCAAAAATCGCCTTTATGCCGTTGCTTATCATTTCTGGCGAAATTAGCTCCATGCCGTAAAGACCTTTTGTATTTTGCGAAGTAGTCGCCGTAAGCACTCCCATAGCATAAACGCCGTGTGCGACAAAAACTTTGATATCAGCTAACAAACCCGCACCACCGCTAGGATCAAGACCAGCTATGCTTAATGCTGTTTTCATTTTTATATCCTTTTTGAGAAAATGGCGTAATTATACTTATAAAAATTAAAAGCCATATTAAGTCAAATTTTTAATTTTATGACACAAAAATTTATAAAAATTTGCTTTATAAAAATCAAATTTGATAAAAGCAAAGATAATTATTTAAAGCCCAAATTTGATATCAAATTTGGACTTTGTGATTTTAAAATTTACTAGATCAATCTTGTTTTTCTTTAAAAATAAAACTTGCTATAACACCGCAAGCAAGGACGCCAAGAACGATTAGAAGTGAAAGATTCGCAGATATCTCGAAACCATAACCAAACAAATGCAAGCTAGCACTCATCAAAAGTTTAAAGGCTATAAAAAAGAGTAAGATAATGACTGCTTTTTCAAGGTGTATAAGGTAGTTCTTCAAGGCTTCAAGCACGAAATAAAGCGTTCTTAGTCCAAGTATGGCAAACATCATAGCCGAATACACTATAAGCGGTTCTTTTGATATGGCAATGACGGCTGGAACGCTATCGAAGGCAAACATCACATCGCTAAGCTCGATTACGCAAAGGCATAAAAAAAGCGGAGTGGCAACTAAAAAACCTTTTTTAACGACATCTTCTTTTAAAACATTATTTAAAAAAGTCCTAGTGATGAAAAATTTATTTTCTACCAAACGTGGAAAAACTGGGAAAAATCTATAAACTGCACGGTAAGCAAGGTGTTTTGAATAATCCTCATCGTCTTTTTCTTCATTGCCTTTTAACATTAAAATCGCTGTGTAGGCGATAATGATAGCAAAAAGAATTTGAACATAATGACTCATAGCCATAAGCGAAGCACCTATCAAAACAAAAATCAAGCGGAAAACTATCGCACCCAAAATGCCAAAATACAGCACCCTATGGCGATAAATTTCTGGTATGCTAAACCACTTAAATATAGCCATCATAACAAAAAGATTATCAACCGAAAGTGCCTTTTCTAGGGCATAACCTGCTAGATACAAACTCGCAAATTCCTCGCCCTCGGCAAAGTAAAGGTAAAGCCCAAAAGCCAGTGACACCACTATCCAAAAGATAGAAAAATTTATCGCACTTTTTAGCCCTATGACCTCATCTTTTTTATGAGCCATAAAGTCTATCACAAAGGCGACAACTATAAAAATCAAAAAAACTATAAAAGTTTGTGAAAACGAATGTAAATGTGGCAAATTTTATCCTTGTATTAAAAATCTTTGTGAAATTTATCCATCCACCAAAAATATGCAAACAACAAGCCAAAGCCCTTTGGTTTGCTCTCGTCAAAAACAAAATCACGCATTTTTTTACGCGAAATGAAAACCAGTTCTATTTTTTCTTGTCCCTTTATACCGCCGCCCTCGCCGACACGCATACTTTCATCGATAGGCGCGTAAAACATTATTTGCGTATTGCCCCCAAAACCAAGCGAACCATAAGTCATAGTGATACGAGTTAAATTTTTTGGCTTATAACCGCACTCTTCTATGCATTCTTCTTTTATCGTTTCAAATTCACTTATGCCCTTATCTAAAAGCCCTGCACAAAGCTCGTAAGTAAAGCCGGACTCCTTGCTTATAAGCCCCTCTTGTTGTTGGGTGTACCAAACGGCTGGGCGAAACTGCTTGACAAATAAAAATGCGTCTTTTTGCTTATGATAAAGCAAGGCAGAAACGCTACTCATCGCCTTTACGCACTCCCAATCTCGCTTAATGCCATCTTGATTAAATTCAAGACGAAAAGGTTTTAAATATTTACCTTCACCAAGCGGTTTTACACAAATATCACTTATAATAGTATCCATTTTGCAAGTCCTAAAAAGCTAAAAAATCCAATACAATCAGTAAAAGTTGTAAGCACGACAGATGAACCAACGGCTGGGTCAATATCAAATTTTTTAAGTGTAAGCGGTATAATCGTGCCAAAAAATCCTGCTAAACACAAATTTATTAACATACTCGTTGCTATAACCACGCCAAGAAGCGGTTTAGCAAACCAGATCCAAGCTATCACCCCCATGACAAAACCAAAAATCAAGCCATTTATAAGCGAAATGCTAACCTCGCGTTGCAAAACTCGCTTTGCGTCTTTAAATTCTATCTCGCCAAGGCTTATGCGTCTAACGGTTACGGCAAGTGCTTGTGTGCCGGTGTTACCGCCCATGGACGCAACGATAGGCATAAGCACGGCAAGGGCAACATAAGAAGCTATGGTTTCATCAAAAAGCCCAACGATAGTAGAACTAATGATAGCGGTTGTGAGATTTATGAGTAACCAAAATGCTCTTGCCTTGCCAGCACCTACAAGAGTGCTTTCTTCTTCGGCATCATCATCAACACCAGCCATGCTATAAATTTGTTCTGTCGCACTTTCTTCTATGAAGTCATGCACGTCATCAGCCGTGATTCGTCCAAGCAAAACGCCTTTATCATCGACTATCGGGATAACCATAAGGTCATGGTCTTGCACCATGCTAACGACATCTTGGATATCATCGCTATCTTTGGCAAAGTGAGGGGTAAATTTTTCGCTATCTCGTTTTTGCATATTTTCTGCAAGAGTTTTTGAAAAATCAAAAAGTATCAATTCTTCAAGCGGGATTACAAATTTAAGCGTTCTATCACGATTTACGATAAAAAGTTGAGAGACATTTTCAAGCTCCCCTTCGTCTTTTAGTCGTCTAAGCCTTGAAACTACTTCTTCTGTTACTTCATCTTTTCTCGCCCAAAAAAGCTCGATTTGCATATGGGCACCGGCTTCGTCGTCGTCGTATTTTCTAAGAAGTGAAATTTCGTTTTGATCGTCTTTGTCAAGTTTATTAAAAAGCTCGGTTGCCTTGTTTTTATCGATTTCTTCGATAGATTGAAGCAAATCAGTAGCGTCATCACTTTCTAGTTCTTCGATAGCCTCGACGATTTTTTTGCTAGGCAAGGTTTCGATGACATCTTTTAGTAAGCTCTCTGGTAGCTCCATTGCCACATCGCCAAGGCTTTCAGGATCAAGCTGTTCAAGATAGCTCGAATACAAATCCTCGTCGTGTTGCTTTATGGTTTTTAACTGTTGCGCTAAATCAGTGGCGGTTAATTCTTTATCACTACTTTCGTCTAAGTGCGTTTCTATAAGTTCTTTGGCTTCGTTAAGTTCTTCATTCATACCCACTCCTACGAACAACTAAAATTTTACAATATTTTCAAAACTCTCTTGTTTAGGGACACTCGTATTATTATCGATAGCATCTTTTATGATTTTATTGTATTTTGCCATGTCAGCTTTAAATTTCTTGCCATTTTTACCTTGAAAAATACTTTTTACTATTTTTAAAGCACCAGCTGGATTTATAGGTTTTTTGTTTTTATAAAGTCCAAAATGCAAATGCGGTCCAGTACTCATACCGCTACTACCAACATAGGCTATAAGTTTGCCTTGTTTTATGCTTTGTCCGCTTTTTATACCCTTAGCATAGCCATTTAAGTGAGCGTATAATGTCTCATAACCGCCAGCATGCGAAATGATAACGGTTTTACCAAAGCCATTTTTATATCCAACAAATTTGATTCTGCCGTCCCCTGCCGAACGAACTGGTGTGCCTTTTGGCGCTCCATAATCCACACCCAAATGTGCCCTATATCTGCGAAGTATAGGATGAAATCTTTTAAGAGTAAAAGGCGAGGTTACACGAGCACTTGATAAAGGACGAACGAGCAAAAATTTATCATGGTGTTTGCCGGTTTTATCATAAAATTTGTTTTCGAATTTATACATTGTGTGAAGTTTGCCACGACTTTCATAAGCCGCCGAATACACTTCTGGTGTGCCAAAATTTCGTCCCATACGAATCTTTTGGGTATAAATCATAACTATTCTATCGCCTTTTTGAACCTTTTTGACATTGACTTGATCATTGCTTTTAAAAGCGTCTATAAAAGACATGGCAAGTCCCATAGAACCGGTATGCTCAAAGATATCTTCGGTTATAGAACGTTTGACTTCTATATTTAACACAGCATCACGAGTTTGGTATGAAATAGGCGTAAAATTTAGCTTGTATTTTTCGTCATTATCTTTGTAAATATGAATTTGCAACTCATCGCTGATAGGTATAAGAATTTGTCTAATTTTGCCTTCTTTATCTTGCAAAACCTGATAAGACATACCAGCATTTATTTCAGCTACTAACTCTTGATCTTCACTGTTAAGATTATAAAAAAGCGACAAAGGAATTTTATTTTTCTCTAAAAAGCCCAAAAACGAAACACCATTTTCCCAGTTAAGATACTGTACGCTTGTGTTTGTTTTTGCAGCATATAAATTTAACAATAATAAGGTCGATAAGATAAACGCCCTAAACATCAATATCCTTAAAAAAATAATTCGCATATATTACTAAAAAAATTCTTACATTTTGCAAAAAATAAAGCTTTTTAAGCTATAATCTGTCGAAAAATTTTTAAGGAGAAGTAATTTTGAAAAAAATAATTTTCTTAGTAGGCTTAATGTTTAGCTTGGCTTTTGGGGCAGAATTTAACTTAAAAGAGTACAAAACCCCTATCATTAGTATCGATGATGACGCAACAGCAACCATAGTTGATAGCCCTGATATCGTAGTTGGTAGTAGTGGAGTAGTCGTACATAAATTTGATTTTAGCGATAGTTCTATCATAGCTCGTGTTAGTGTTATTTCTAAATTTGGTGGTTTTGCCAAGCTAAGATTTGAAGTTTTTAACACCCTTGAACAACCAGCTTTGCCTATACCGGGCGTCGCACCGCAAACAAATGATATGGTTATACTAAACTATCTTTATCATAGAGCACTCATAGTTGTGCCTAACAAAGAAATTTATGAAGAAGTTTTATCTGCTTTTAGAAATATAAATTTCATACACCCTGATATTGTCGGTGCTCATCTAAGCTATAACTACAAACCAAATCCTAGCCGTGAAGACTTCCGCCAAATGTGTTCAAAAAGTGCAGCCGGACTTATCTTTATCGCCATGCACCAAAAAGGCGTTTTTGCAGACTGCCAAAGTTTTAAAGTTTTAAAAGAATTTAAAACCGGCGATGTTGAGCATTATCAATTACCATTTTTCACCAGAGTTCGCGATATAGACACTATTTTTTACAAATTTAGTAGCGAACATATCAGCGATTATGACGCACACTATTTAAATTTACTTGAAAACTAAATGAAAACAAAGCTAAAAAACGGCTTTAAATTTATCTATGACGAAAGGCTGATGCACTACGCATCAAGCCTTAGTTTTCATACCATAATGGCTTTTATCCCCATTTTGCTTTTAAGTTTTTGGCTTTTTACAAAGCTTGAAATTTTTAACATTTACTACACAAGACTTAAAGATTTTATCTTTTCAGCTCTCATACCCTCTCACCAAGAAATCATAGTCGCTCACATAGAAAATTTTTTGCAAAATAGCGTTGGACTAAACATTTTTAGCATAATAGCCGTTATCTTTACATCAAAAATGTTTTTTAGCGATTATGAATACATCATCAGCAAAATCATGCTTGCAAGGGAGAGAAGTTTTTTAAACTCGCTTGGTTTTTATCTAAGTTTTATTTTCTTAGCTCCCATAGGCGTTTCATTTAGTTTGTGGCTATCAAATTTCATACAAAATATGCTAAATTACAGCGTTTACACAAGCTGGATAAATATCATAAGTATTTTCCCATATTTCATAGTTTGGAGTATTTTTTGTTTAATGTATTTTTTCTCAACCAGCAAAGACACTAGCTTTAAAAATGCCGTGATTAGCTCGTTTATCTCGTCTTTGGCGTGGTGGTTTGGCAAGCAAATTTTTGTTTATTATGTTTTTTATAACAAAACCTATCTTAGCATTTATGGCTCGTTTTCTATAATGCTTTTGTTCTTTTTATGGGTTTATATCTCGTGGCTTATCTTTTTGTATGGCTTAAAAATTTACAAAATTTTAGAACTCAAATAAAACACAACACACCAAATATCGGCACTATCAAGGCTATAAAACGAAATTTCGCCCCAAAAAGTGCCAAAATATTAAAGCAAACAAAATACCAAGTGCTTATATGAAATTGCCAAGAAGGCAAGCGGAATTCTAAAATTTTTAGCAAAATTTCATCAAAAATTCCACCCCAGCCAAACAAATGTAAAACAAAACTAAGCGGATAAAATATCACAAAAATATAATTTGCCACCAGCACAAAAAATTGAGTTGGCGTAATAAGCGGAAAAAAGTAAGTTACCGCCACTTGCATCGCAAAAAACACATATAAATTTAAAAAAATTCCATGCCAAAAATAGTTAAATTTATCTCCAAAATGCAACACATAAACATAGATAAAAAACACACCAAAACAAGAAAAATAAAAGCCAAGGCTAAAAAGCAAATGCGGAAAAAACGCAACGCAAATGCTATAAACCATAAAAAGCGTTTCAAAACTAAGAATTTTTATCCCACGACAAAGCAAAACAAAGCCAAAAATCCCCATGCTAAGGGCTCTTAAAAAGCTAGGTACCAAACCAAGCAAGAAAAGATACATCGTCCCTATAAAAAAAGCCAAAACAAAAGTATCAAATTTGAAATTTCTCCATGGATAAAATTTGGAATTTATGGCTTTAAAAATCGGAGCAAAAACGAAAAATACAAAACTCATTATCACGCCTAAATGATAACCGCTTATAGCAACCAAGTGGCTTACTCCAAGATGCATTATATCGTCTCTAAGCTCCCGCATAATCGGCTTTGCCAAAAAAAGTGCGGCGAAAAAATTTCCCATTTTTTCACCCTCGTGTTGGGCGTAAATTTTTTGTGCTATTTTATCGCTAGTGCTTAAATTTTCGCTCTTGATTTTATCGATATCAAAAGCTGGCATAAAAAAACTTTTTGAAAGATAGTGAGTAAATTTGACATCTAAATTTTGCACAAGCACATTTACAAACTCGTTTTTATGAAATTTATTTAAAGCCCTTGAAGTGCTATAAAATTTAAAATCTCCTGCGTCCAAACGCAAAACAGAGTATTTTTTGCCATTTTTTTCTTTTGTATAAACTTGCTCGATTTTTGCCTTTAAATTTTGTTCGCCAAGATCCATAAATTCGCAATATTTTTGGTATTCATAAAGCAAATTTATGCCAAAAATCAAAATTAACACTAAAAGAAAAATCAACCTTTCTTTTAGTTTTTTAAAAAGTTTCACCCGCTAAATTCTGTCATTTCACTAGGTTTTGGTATAGGATCTACGAAACGAGTAAATCTTGACTGAAACACGACATTTACTATGCCCGGTTCGCCGTTACGATTTTTGCCGATTATGATTTCTGCCTTTTCTTCACTACTTCGTTTAAAAGTACTGCCTGATATTTCTTTGCCATCAATTTTTGCTTGTTGTTCTTTTTCTTTTTCTTCTTGTTCTTTATACACTTCATCACGATAAACAAAAAGTATCATATCGGCGTCTTGTTCTATGGCTCCTGATTCTCGCAAATCGCTAAGCATAGGGCGTTTATTTGCCCTTGATTCTAGGCTACGATTCAACTGCGACAAGGCTATGATAGGCATGTCAAGCTCACGAGCCAAAAGTTTTAGCCCACGAGAAATTTCGGCGATTTGCAAATGCCTTTCGTTATAATTGCTCGTACTCATCATAAGACCGATATAATCAATCACGCAAAGCGAAATTTCTGGATGAGTGGCTTTGAGTTTGCGAAGCTGGGTGCGAACTTGGTGGATATTTACATAACCGCTATCATGAACGAAAAACATTTTTTCAGCCATTTGTCCGCATGCGTCATTTAATCTGCTAAGTTGATCGTCTGTCATGTTTGGATTTATGATATCTTGCAAAGGAATAGAGGTTTTTGCTGATAGCATACGCATCATGATTTGCTCGGCTGGCATTTCAAGTGAGAAAAAAACCACGCCTAAATTTTGATTTAAAACATGGCTTATAAAATTTAAACAAAGTGCCGTTTTACCCATGCCCGGACGTGCTGCTATTATTATCAAATCGCCTCGTTTAAAGCCATTTGTTCTTTCGTTTAAATCACGAAATCCCGTATCCAAACCGACCATGCCCTTTACATCTAGTTCGGCTTGTTTTTTTATGTATTCGACCACGTTATAAATTATTTCATTGCTTTGACGTATAACACCGCCATTTTCGCCGTCTACAAGAGAGTAAAGATCCGCACTTATCTCATCAACCATATCCCTTGCGTATTTGTCCTCATTTACCTTGCCGGGCATTTGTTGGGCTATCTTTACAAGTCCCCTTTTTACGGATTTTTCTTTGAGTTCTTTGGCGTATCTGGTGATATCAACTATGCTATTTGTGCCGATCACATCAGCCATGATAGTATCGTTGTATTTATCGCCTAATTTATTTTTCAAAAATGTAGTGGCTATGGGTGAATCGCTGTTTAGACACGCTATCATTGCCCTATAAATATCGCTGTGTCCGCTTAGATAAAAATCATTTGCCTCTATGATGTCGTAAATTTCGCCTAAAACATCATTATCAGAAATGATAGAGCTTAAAATCGCCCTTTCCATATCTAAGTCATAAAGATTTTCCATATTAAAATTTGTTGCCATTTTTTACCTTTTTACCAAACACCAAAATACTTTTTTAAAAATTTATATCAAATTTGATGAATTTTATGCTTTTGATTTTATTTCATCGTCAATTTCTTGCAAAAATCTATCCACAAGTTCGCTTTCTGGGAGTTTTGCGACCAACTCGCCATGACGCATTATCATGCCGTTTCCCCTGCCAAAGGCTATCGCCACATCCGCCCCCTTTGCCTCGCCTAAGGCATTTACCACACAGCCCATAACGCTCACATTTAGCGGTTCTTTGATATCTTTTGTTTTTTCTTCGACCAATTTTACCGCCGATAACAAATCAGCCTGCAAACGTCCGCAAGTTGGGCAAGAAATGATATTTATGCCCTCTTTTTGGCGACCGCTGTCTTTTAAAATCGCCTTTGCGACTCTGATTTCTTCTTCAAGTTCGCCGGTTATGCTAACCCTCATCGTGTCGCCTATGCCCTCCATAAGCAAGCCACCAAGGGCGATAGCCGACTTTATGGTAGCGTGAAATGTCGTTCCAGCCTCGGTTACGCCAAGATGAAAAGGATAAGGCACCAAAGGGCGAAGTTTGCGATATGCTTGCATGGTTTTGGCAACATCGCTTGATTTTAACGAAATTTTTATATCTAAAAAACCAAAATCTTCAAGCAATTTAGCATTATAAAGCGCACTTTGCACCATGGCTTCAACGCTTCTGCCGTATTTTTCTTCAAATTGACTTTCAAGCGAACCCGAATTTACGCCTATTCTTATGGGTAAATTTCTTTGCTTGCAAGCATCAACTACGGCTTTTATATGTTTAGCAGAGCCGATATTGCCGGGATTTATGCGTATGGCATCGACATATTCGCTAACGATCAAAGCATAGTTATGATTAAAATGAATATCTGCAACCACAGGCAAAGGGCTAAGTTTTAAAAGCTCTTTTAAAGCCAAGGCGTCTTCTTTGTCAAAAACCGCACAACGAACGATATCGCAACCAGCAAAATACAGCCTATTTATCTGTTCAAGCGTGGATTTTACATCCTTTGTTTTTGAAAAAGTCATAGACTGAACACTGATTTTTGCGTCACCGCCAATGGCTACATCACGAATTTTAAGCTGTCTTGTAGGATATCTTTGCAAAATTTGCCTTTAAAATTTTTGTCCGATTATATTAAAATTATGTTTGTATTTTTATAAAAAATTTCTTAGATTTTTTTTATTTTTGAAGTCAAAAAAAGCAAATTTAAAATCAATTATGTATATTTTTTATCTTAGACAAATCGCCCCTAGCGTGAAAATACTCCCACTCATCAACCACGATTCCATCGCTAAATTTGCAAAATCCTCTCTCCGCACTACCCTCTCGCCTTATGACAAGATAGCCGCCATTTTCTTCACAAAAAACAGAGGCAGGATTTGGCATATAAGTAAGCCTTTCTTCAAGCCCTCTTGGCTTAAAAACACAAGCACTAAGCAAAAAAAGCAAAGCACAAAGACTAAAAAATTTCAAATTTTTCTTGACAAATTTTTTCATACTCATGCCTTTTATTTATATTCTCTAAAAATTACATGCTCAAAAATAGCCGTTTTTTTGGTCGTATCGCCTTGTTTTTCTTCTGTGCATTTGCGTTTAGTCGTGGCATAAAAGGTCTTTAAAGCATGATTTTTGGCAAAATTTATCATATAAAAACTAGCCCCAAAATCGCCTTGTATCATGCAAATATCCCCAGCCTTGCTTTTACTTTGTAAAAACTCACAAAAAGGGCGTAAAAACTCGCTTATATCAACAAGTTCTGGCGGTATATTTTTCCATTTTTCAAGTAAATCATCTGGCATATAAACAAAATTTTCAACCCCAAGTTTTTGCTTTGCGTCTGCGATTTGTGCCTCGCTTAATTTATGAGAAATGAGTAAAAACATATTTTTCATTTTTAACTCCCTTTGCAAAATAAAGCCGAATTTTAGCGAAAAAAATAAATTTATCAAATTTGATAAAAACAAAATCAAATTTGATACAAAATAAAAGCAAATTTGATATCTCTAAACATCAAATTTGATAGCAAAATAAAATCAAATTTGATAAAGCAAAAAATCCACAGGGTAGCCAAAATATAAAGCAAATTTGATAACTCTAAACATCAAATTTGATAAATTTTCTAAGCTTTTAAGCTAGAAAATCGCTCTTTTGCCCTTATGGCAATGTCCTCTTCGTATTCGTAGAATTCAAACATGGCGCCGTGTTGGATCGTGCCGTTTAAGATATCGCCACTTTGGCGGTTTTTAAGGTCAAGTTCGGCTATCTTAAAACCATCAAGAGTTTCGCAAAATTCGAGCAAACGAGACGGAGTACTTTTGAGTTTTGTAAATAAAAAACAATATCCATTGCCGCCATGTCGCCCTACTCGCCCACGAAGTTGGTGCAAGGTCGCAAAGCCCAAACGCTCCGCCCCCACTATCAAAATCGTGCTAAGCCGTGGCAAAGAAATGCCGACTTCTATTATCGTGGTGGCTAAAAGTATGTCGCCATTTTGCCTAAATTCTCGCAAAATTTCCTCTTTTTGGCGGTCTTTTCCGTGCGTAACATAAACATTTTTAAAGTTTTTTAGCCAGTATTCGCTAGCCTCGCTAAGGCTTTGATAATGCGAAGTTTCGCTTGATTGGACGAGAGGATAGACGATGATAACTTGGCGATTGTTTGAAATTTCGTTTTTGATATGCTCTAAAAAGTCGTTAAAATCGCCACTTTTTAAAATTTGCGTTTGGATATGCTTGCTAAATGGGATTTCACGCAAAAAACTATAATTTACAAAAGAGGAATTTATAAGGCTTAGAGTGCGTGGGATAGGCGTGGCTGAAAACTGCACAAAAGTCGCAACTTTTTCGCCGTCTTTTACCAAAGTTCCAACTTTTGAACGTTGAGCCGAACCGAAGCGATGCTGTTCATCGACCATGACAAGAGGCGAAACGGGCAAATCGATATAAAGCAAAACATGGGTGCCGATGATGAGATTTATGTCTGAAAAATCGAGATTTTTCTCGCCACTTTTTACAAGTTTTATCTTATAAAATTGTGGCAAAAGTCGCAAGGCTTCGGCATAAATTTGTTCAGCCAAAATGCTAGTTGGTGCCATTAAAATCGCCGTTTTTGGATACACGCTAAGTGCAGACGCAAGCATAACAAGGGTTTTGCCACTGCCAACATCGCCCATGACAACGCGTCTTTGAGCTATATCATTTCTAAGATCGCCCCTTACATCTTCGATAGCGTTTAGCTGGTCTTTTGTCGGCTTAAAAGGCAGATTTTCAAGCCAAGTGCTTATATCAAAAAGTTCGCATTTTTGGTTGCTAAAATATAATTTTTTTGAGTTAAGTTTTTTTATGTAGTTAAAAATTTCTATAAATTTTAAAATTTCAACTTCACCTTCACCGCGTTTTAGCTTGGCAAGTAAGTCCATGGCCTTTTCATCTACGCCGTGAAGTCCGCTTATAAACTCTATCTCGTTTTCGTTTAGTCCCTCGTCTTGCAAATTTTGTTTTGTTATGTATTTAGCGATAAGTTCGGCAAGTTTTTCGTCTTTTATATCTTTTTTAAATTTAGGCGTTATTTGCCCTGTTTTGGTGATAATTTTTGGATTTGTTAGCTGCCACGAAGCATAAGCAAAGCTACAATTTGAACTTAGTATCAACTCTTTGCCTACCTTAAAAGCACCGTAATGCCAAGACTTTGCGTTAAAAATAACGATTTTTATATCTATATCCCAAGTCTTGCAAAAAGCCGAAATGATAAGCATGGAATTTGACGCTCGTCTAAGATTTTTTATGCAAACCTCTACGCAAACATGCCCCTCACGAGGCTTTTGTGCTATGATACTGTCTTCGTAATTTTTAGGCAAACAAAGCGCAAGATCTAGCAAAGAAAAAACGCCTATTTGGCTTAAAATCGTCCTATCTTTTGCTTCAAATTTCATTAAAAAGTACGCAAAAACTTAGTTTTGTTATCTCGTCATGTTTGGCGATAAAGTCGTTTAAGTCCTTTGTTTTTAGCTTTTCCATGAGTTTTAATTCATTTAAAAACGAACCAAGTTTTTTGCCCCTATAAAACTCACTTTGTGCGATTGCTAAACGTTTGCCAAGTGTTTCAAGACGAAGTGGCAAAGAACCAAGCAAGAATTTTTTAGCCTGTGCCAACTCAAATTCACTCACTCCATTTTTAACAAATTTGATAAATTCCTCATTTACAAGCCCTACGGCTTCGTCTTTGCTTTCGTTTTTGGTTTGCAAATAGCCCAAACTTAGCGAAGTGCTAAGGTTAAAACTCGCATTTGCATAAGCCCCATACGCAAGCCCTCGCTTGACGCGAATTTCTTCTAAAAGTCTTGAACCAAAACCGCCAGCACCAAGTATAAACATCGCCACTATCACCTTATAACGCTCGTCCTCATCGACAAGATAAGGCGAACCAAAATATATATAAGCTTGTTCGCTTTGCTTTTTGATATAGCTAGTTTTGCATTTATCGCTTGCAAGCATGGTGCTAAGCGTTCGTTTTTTTCCGACTGGCAAGCTTTCAAGCACGAGTTTTAACTCATCGAGATCTTGCGGTTTTACATCTCCGCCAAAAACTATCATGAGATTGCTAAGGTCTAAATGAGTATGCAAAAAGTCCTTGATATCGTCCAAAGTTATGGCTTTTACGCTTTTTTCGTTGCCTAGGCTAGGATAGGCAAATTTTGAGTTAGGATAAAGCGTTTTAATAAGCCCTATACGCGCTAAATAGTCAAAATCGTTTTGTTTGTTTGAAATTTCGCCCAAAATAATGGTTTTTAATTTTTTTAAACTTTCTTCGCTCAAATTTGGGTCATCTAGCATTTGTTTTAGCTTTTTAAGGGCAAAAGAAAAATGCTCTTTTAAACAATCTATCTCTATGACAAAGCTTTCACGCCCCGTATTTGCCGATAAGGCTATCGCCCTAGTTTCAAGCTCGGCTGCAAATTTGATAGCACCTTGTTTTTTTGTGCCTTCGTTTAAAATATTTGCCGCAAAGTTTGCAAGTCCTGCACTTTTAGCCTCTATATCGCCAGCAGCCTTAAAAACTAACCTTAAATTTGCTATACCAAGAGTTTTTGAACTTTCATAGACAACTGGAATTTCTGTATTTTTTACAAATAATTTTAAAATTTTCATCAAAACCTTTCGAGTATATCGTAATTTGTATTTCTTTTAGCAGCGATTTCGCCAACATCTTGTATGAGTTGTATCATTTGTGCTTGATTCATCGAAAATTTAGCCCCAGCAGCCGCCACGACATTTTCCTCCATCATGGTAGAACCAAGGTCATTTGCTCCAAATTTCAAAGCCAACTGTCCGACATAACTGCCTTGCGTGACCCATGAGCTTTGAATATTTGCAAAATTATCAAGATAAAGCCTAGCAACGGCAAGCAAACGCAAATAGCGATTCGAACTTTGCTTTTGTATCTGCGGATTTTCGGCTAAAAGTTTAGTATTTTTGCCTTGAAAACTCCACAATATAAAAGCCCTAAAACCGCCGGTTTGATCTTGAAGTCGCCTTAAATGATCAAAATGCTCAACTATCTCTCTTGTCGTTTCAACCGTGCCAAACATCATAGTTGCCGTGGTTTTTATGCCAAGTTCATGAGCTTGTTTGTGAATATCAAGCCAAACTTTGGTGTCGCATTTGCGTGGAGCTATGATGTCACGCACTCTGTCGCTTAAAATTTCAGCCCCAGCTCCGGGCATAGAGTAAAGTCCTTTGGCTTTTAGTCTTGATAAAACTTCTTTGCTAGAAATTTTTGAAATTTTAGCTATATAGTCTATCTCAACCGCCGAAAATCCGTGTATAGTGATGCTTGGATAATGTTTGCTTATGTATTCGACTAAGTCTTCATACCACTCGATTTTTAGCTTTGGGTGAACTCCGCCTTGAAATAAAATTTGAGTGCCACCGATGGCTATAAGTTCTTCGATTTTCTTGCCGATTTGCTCGAAACTAAGTATATAAGCGTCTTCGTCGTGATGATGACGATAAAAAGCACAAAATTTACAATCCACCCAACAAGCGTTGGTATAGTTTATGTTTCTATCAACTATAAAAGTCGTTATGCGATCTGGGTGAAGTTCAAGTTTTTTTGCAAATGCCCTGCGTCCAAGTTCGTAAAGCGGAGCATTTTCGATGAGATCAACCGCCTCATCTATGCTAAGTCGTGTCAAAATTTTCCTTTAAATTTTTTCGTAGAGTTTAGCAAAATAAAGCTTTAAATTTAAGATTGTAAAAAATAAATTTAAAATTTAGTTATAGAATTAATTTTTTAAAATTAGTTTCAAAGGTAAAAAATGAAAAATTTTCTCTTAATTTTTGCTAGTATTTTGCTTTTAACAGCTTGTACTACAAAGGATAACACGGCTTTATCAAATGATGAAATTTCACAGCAAAATCCTAACAAAAACT
>JAILCJ010000151.1 GCA_024680445.1 Campylobacter sp. | reverse complement strand
ATCATCTTTTGTTATCTCATTTAAAGTCGCTACCATATGCAAACGTCCGATAAGTTCTGGTATCAGTCCAAAATGCACCAAATCATCGCTTTCAAGCAAGGTCATAAGCTCATCTTTTGCATCTTTTGAACGTTTTTCTTGGGTAAAACCAAGTACATTTTTACCTATACGACGTTCGATAATGTCTTTTATGCCGTCAAAGGCACCGCCACAAACAAATAAAATATTTGTCGTGTCTATCTGAATAAAATCTTGATTTGGGTGCTTTCTACCGCCTTTTGGTGGGATATTTACCACGCTACCTTCTATGATTTTAAGCAAGGCTTGTTGTACGCCTTCGCCTGATACATCACGAGTAATAGATCTGTTTTCGCTCATTCTTGCGATTTTATCGATCTCATCAACAAAAACTATACCTTGTTCTGCACGTTTAACATCTCCATTTGCAGCTTGAAGCAAACGAGTCAAGATATTTTCGACATCTTCGCCAACATAGCCAGCCTCCGTAAGACTTGTCGCATCAGAAATGGCTATGGGGACATCTAAAAATTTTGCCAAAGTCTGAGCCATAAGGGTTTTACCGCTACCAGTTGGCCCAACTAATAATATATTTGACTTTGCAATTTCCGTATCATCATCAAGGCTATTTTGCCTAAAAATTCTTTTGTAATGGTTATAAACACCAACGCTAAAAACCTTTTTTGCCCTTTCTTGACCGATAACATAATTATCCAAAACGGCTTTTAATTCTTTTGGTGTTATGTTTTCAAAATTTGCTGCGTGATCGCCTTGTTCTAGGCTTTCACCTTTAAATGCATTATAAGCAGCGGTAGCACACAATTCACATATAAAAGCAGTATTTTCTTCATTATATAAAAGCTTATCGCCCCGCCTTTTTGTTTCTAATCTACCACAAAAACTACATCTTGGCATTAATTTCTTCCTTTTGCAAGCGGAATTCCTCTGTTTGTGTTAAGTATAAAATTACACATTTTTTTCACATTTTCATTTTCTGTTTTATCAAGCAAAATAGCAGCTTGATCTTTTAAACCAAAACCTTTATTAAACAAAAATTTATAAGCACTGACTAATTCTTCTACTTCGGCTTTTTCAAATCTTCGACGTATTCCAACCAAATTTAAACTTCTTATATAAGCCCTATTGCCTTCGGCTAAACAAAATGGAACCACATCTTGGCTAAGTGCAGAAGCTCCGGCTATCATGCAACTTTCACCGATTTTTACAAACTGATGAACTGGGGTTAGTCCGCCAACTACTGCATAATCGCCCATTTCAACATGTCCTGCAAGAGTTGCGTTATTTGCCAAAATAACATTTGAACCAACACGACAATCATGTGCGATATGGCAATACGCCATTATAAAAGCATTATCTCCTATGCGAGTTAGACCATCGCCCTTGTGAGTGCCTGAATTTATGGTGCAAAATTCGCGAATCGTTGCATTTTTGCCTATCACGACGCCAGTATCTTCTTCGCCTGTATAACTTATATCTTGCGGGATATCGCCTACGATAGCGTAACTAAAAATCCGTGAATTATCGCCGATTTGCGTCTTGCCAAGAATTCTTGCTCCTTGTTTAACTATGACATTTTCGCCAAGAACAGCATCACGGCTAACGTAAGCATAGGCCTCGATAACAGCACCGTCCGCAATGATCGCTCCGTCTTCAACAACGGCTGTTTTGTGTATATTTTTCATAGCTTTATCCATTAAAAATTATTTATCAACTATCATAGCTTTTAGCTCGGCTTCGGCACAAAGCACATTATCAACAAAAGCCTTGCCGTCAAGCACCCAAATGTTGCCCTTGTGTTTTAACACATCTAAGCGATACTCCAATTTATCGCCCGGACGAACTGGATGACGAAATTTCGCCCTGTCTATACTCATAAAATATACGACTTTATTTTCTATATTCATTTGATGTTCATCGCTCATTGATTTAAATGCCAAAACACCGCCGGCTTGTGCCATGCCTTCGATTATCATTACGCCCGGATATATAGGGTGATCTGGAAAATGTCCTTGAAAAATCGGCTCGCCTATGGTTACATTTTTATATGCAACTATGTGTTTTGCAGGCTCTAATTCATTTACTCTATCAATAAGAAGAAAGGGAAATCTATGTGGAAGAATTTTTTGTATTTGGACTACATCTATCACTATTTTGCCTTTTAAACTTAAAAATTTGCTAGATTCTAGCTAAAAGTAGCTAAGAATTTTATTATTTTAAACTTATAAATAAATTTTATCCATTTTTGCTTTACAGTTTTTCA
>JAILCJ010000136.1 GCA_024680445.1 Campylobacter sp. | reverse complement strand
TTTTCAAATTTGATTTTAGATCATCAAATTTGATTTTTGCTACTCTGCGGATTTTTTGAATCGAATCTTTACTTAATTAAATTTGATTTTTATCACTCTATGGATTTTTTAAATTTGGTTTTAAAATTATCAAATTTGATTTTTTTTCAGCCTTTGATTTTTCAAATTTGACATTTTAAAATATTAAAATTTTATTTAGTTAAAAGCTATACAATTTCGTCGCTAATAAATTTTATCATTTAAGGAGACACAATGTTAGTTACAAAAAAAGCCCCAGACTTTACAGCCACAGCGGTTTTGGGAAATAATCAAATCGTTAATGACTTCAATCTTTACAAAAATTTAGGATCAAAAGGTGCGGTTGTATTTTTCTATCCAAAAGACTTTACCTTTGTTTGCCCTAGCGAAATTATCGCTTTTGATCATCGTTATGATGAGTTTAAAAAACGCGGTATTGAAGTGATAGGCGTAAGCACAGATAACGAATTTTCACACCTTGCATGGAAAGAAACTCCGGTAAATAAAGGCGGAATCGGCAAGGTTGCGTATCCATTGGTTTCAGATATAACCAAACAAATTTCAAGAGATTTTGATGTATTGTATGCCGATGCTGTCGCACTTAGAGGCTCATTTTTGCTTGATAAAGACGGCACCGTAAGACACATGGTTTTAAACGATGACGCTCTTGGTAGAAATATCGATGAAATGCTAAGAATGGTAGATACTATGCTATTTACTAACGAAAATGGTGTAGTTTGCCCGGCTGGTTGGAATAAAGGCGATAAAGGCATGAAGGCAAATACCGAAGGTGTTGCTCAATATCTTGGCGAAAATGCCGATAAACTTTAATCCTTGGGGCTTTTGCCCCAAAGAAATTTAACTCATTTTATAAAAAAAACTTTCAAATTTTACATTTTTCTTAAAGCAAAAAGCATAAAAAACCGAATCTTTATCGAATCTGTGCTATAATCCGTAAATTCTAACTTTTTGGAGTTGCTATGCCTTACGACGAACGCATTTACAGCTTTTTAAACGACACTCTTAAATATGCAAATGAAAATTTATCTCAAATAGACGAAGAAAAATTTAAAAATAATTTTAATGATTTCTTTTTAGAAATTTTAAATATAAATTTTGATTCTATGGCTTTTGCTGATGAAATTTTAAAATGTTTTTGCAATGTTAAAGACTGCGAAAATATTTTAAACTTTGCCTTTGTAAAAATCTTAACCAGCCTTGAAGAATCGCGTGATATCGTACTTTGTGTAGAAAATTTCAAAAGACTACAACTTGCTTTAAAGCTAAAAAAAAATACCGAGTCAAACCATGATTTTCGAACATCCTATAAATTCGCTAAAACATATGCAAGAAAATGGCGAATTAGCGGTATTTTTAAACCTTTATGACGGTGTAAATATCTCATATAGTGGCAAGGTTGTAGAAGTTGGCGAACAAAGCGTAACTTTTAATGTTGATATCATGCAAATTTTAGCCATGCGACAAGAAAAAAATGCTTATATAGTAGAAAATGCTTATCTTAAAAAGCACCTAAAAGCCGACATTAGCGATATAAATATCGCCCTAGAAAATGTTACGCTTACAAATTTTACTTATATAGATCATATGAACGCAAATTTAAGAACTTGCCCGAGGGTTCACCCTTCAAAATCCACTCGCATAAGATTAAGCGGTCAAGATAGCGTTATAGAAGGCAATATCTATGATATCTCCAAGGGCGGACTTAGCGTTTTGAGTTCAGAAAAAGCGGACTTTGATACCGAAGAGCCTTTAAAAGCCGTGTTTAAAATCGAACTAGAAGACGGCACAAAAACAGACATTACTCTTGATGTAAGATTAGTCGTGCGTATAAGTTACAACGGATTTTTGCGTTACTGCTTGCAACTTTGTGGCGAAAATAATACAAAAGAATTTGATGATTTCATCGATAAAAGAATAGGCGAAACGATAGAAGAGCTTAAAAAACAAGTAAATTTATATAGGTAGGAATATGAAAAATATCCAAGAAAATCTCAAACTTTTTTATGTTGGCATCGAAAATGACGAGCCATTTTTTTACAAAAACAAGGATTTAACAACTCACGCCGCCATTATAGGCATGACAGGTAGCGGTAAAACCGGGCTTGGCATAAGTTTGCTCGAAGAAGCTTGCATAGACAATATCCCTTGTTTTATCATCGATCCAAAGGGAGATTTGAGTAACCTTTGTTTGAGTTTTGAAAATTTTAATCAATTCTTACCATATATGGACGAAAATGAAGCCCAAAATAAAGGGCTAAGCATCGAAGAAATGGCACAAGAAGAAGCAAAAAAATGGCAAAAGGGCATACAAGAAAGTTTTCAAGACCCAAGCCGTGTTGGACTTTTTAAAAATAGTGCAAATTTTACTATTTATACACCAAAAAGCACAAGTGGCGTTGGAGTGGCTTTGCTTAGCAATTTTAACGCTCCAAAAATTGACGATGAAGAGGCTTTTTCAAACTATATAAACTCGCTTAGTGCCTCTGTTTTATCGCTTTTAGGCGATAGTTACGAACAAAATAGCAAAGAACAAATTTTAATAGCCAAAATTTTTGAAAGCAAATTTGCAAAGGGCGAAAATTTAAGCATACAAGAGCTTATAGGCTTGATTAACGAACCGCCATTTAGCAAGATAGGCGTCTTTGATTTGGCTAGTTTTTACCCAAGTCAAGAAAGACTAAAACTTGCTATTTCGCTAAATTCTCTTATAGCAAGTCCGGGTTTTAAACTTTATACCCAAGGCGAAAAACTAGACATTTCAAATATGCTTTTTGATGCAAACGGCAAGGCAAAATGTAACATTTTTAGCCTTTCTCATCTTGACGATGCCGATCGCATGTTTTTTGTAACTTTGCTTTTAAACGAAATGATAGCTTGGATGCGAAGCATAGAGGGCACAAGCTCACTTAGAGCCATACTTTATATGGACGAAATTTATGGCTTTTTCCCACCAAATGCAAACCCTCCGTCAAAAGCACCTATGCTAACCTTACTCAAACAAGCTCGTGCCTTCGGACTTGGCTGTATCCTAAGCACTCAAAATCCAGTCGATCTTGACTACAAAGGACTTAGCAATATAGGCACTTGGTTTATAGGACGACTTCAAACCGCACAAGACAAAGCCAGAGTTATAGACGGACTAACAGGCATATCAGGCTCGCAAAAAAGCGAACTTGAAAGTCTTATATCAAATCTTGATAAGCGAAATTTCTTGCTTAAAAATATCAACGATGACAAGCTCCATATCATCAAAACTCGCTGGGCTTTGAGCTATCTAAAAGGTCCGCTTTCAAAAGAACAAATTTCAAATTTGATGAGTGAAAAAAAGCAAAATATTCAAAGCAAAACGCATATAACAAAAAGTGTCAAACCTATCATTAGCACCGAAATAGACGAACTTTACGCAAGTCAAAACGCCGAACTTTCACCTTATGTTTTTGCAAATGTCAAGGCGAGATTTTACGATGCAAAAAAAGGCATAGATGAGACAAAAGACATAAATTTACTTTATGAACTTGGCCAAAATGATAGCGAAGTAAAATGGGACGAAGCCAGCGTAAATCCACCGCTTAACCTTTGCGACGCCCCTAAAAACGCTTCTTATGCGGAGTTGCCAAGCTTTATAACTTCATTTAAAAATACAAATGAATTGAAAAAACAGCTAAAAGACTATATTTACAGAAACGAGGCACTTTGCCTTTACTCTGCCCTTGGCATAAATTCCATGCCAAACGAAACAAAAGAGCAATTTTTCGTGCGTTTGCAAGATAAATGCAATGAAATTTTAGAAGAAAAAACCGAAGAAATAACTCAAAAATTTCAAAAAGAAAAAGTCAAACTCGAAGAACGTTTAAATAAGGCTATCGCAAAATACGAAAAAGAGCAACAAGATGTCAAAACTAGCGGCATAAACGCTGTTATTAGCATAGGAGCAAGTTTGCTCGGAGCATTTTTTGGCTCTCGCTCGATAAATCGCACATCTATAAGCAAGGTTGCAACCGGGGTAAAATCTGCTGGTCGTGTGCTAAAAGAACGAGGAGATGTTAAACTTAGCGAAGAAAGCATAAATGAGTTAAATGCCAAAATCGAAGAACTTATGCAAAGTAGCGAAGATGAAATTTCGCATTTAAAAGATAGCTATGATATCCAAAAAATCGCCGTTGATGAGCTACGTATAAAGCCTAAAAAAAGCGATATTTTTGATGAAAAAGTCGCTTTGTTGTGGAAGTGATTTTTCAAATTTGATAAATAAATTTGGCTTTTTAATTGCTAAAATTATCAAATTTGATAAATAAATTTGCTGTTTAAAAATACTAAAAACTATCAAATTTGATTTTTTAAATTTCATAAACAAATTTAGC
>JAILCJ010000066.1 GCA_024680445.1 Campylobacter sp. | reverse complement strand
TGATTTTGCAGTAGTTGCAAAAAACGACAAATGGGGTTTTATAGATATAAACGGCAAAGAAGTTATACCTTTAAAATACGATTATGCCCATAGTTTTCAAAACAATTTCGCAGCAGTCCAAAAAGACGACAAATGGGGTTTTATTGATAAAAATGATACGCTAATTGTGCCTTTTAAATACGATTATGTAGACAGTTTTAAAAACGGTTTTGCAACGGTTCAAAAAGATAAAAACTGTGGCTTTGTAGATATAAATTGCACACTCGTGGTGCCTTTGATATATGATAGTGTTAATAACTTTAACAAAGATGGCATTACAACAGTTAAAAAAAATGACAAATGGAGTTTCATAAACACAAATGGCACAATCATAGCAACTTATGATGAATTTTTAGGTAGTTGTGATGTTAATGAAAAAACCATTTTAATCAAAAATAACAACAAATTTGGGCTTTTAAATACAAAAGGCAAAACTCTATTAAAGCCAGAATTTGATGAAATAATATGTCTTGATGACAATACAATACGTGCACGAAAAAATAGCAAAGAAAACCAAATAAAAATAAACGACATCATAAACAATCCGCTCAAATAACATCACGGTTGACATTCTCACCAACCATGTGAAATTATTGACACGCTATAAAAGCGTAAATTAGTTCTTTAAAAAGTGCCAAATTTAAAATTTAGTTCTTAAAAAATGCCGAAATTAAAATTTAGCGTATTATTTGCTCTCTTTTATGAAAGTTTTACCGTTATAATAAAAACTATGTCCGCCACTTGCGTATATAGTTTCATCTTTGCTAAATGAAAATCCTTGTCCTTCATCGCCAAATAATCCGTATTGTTTTTGTGTGTAAGTATATGTAACTAATATCGATATAGGGATAATTTTGTTATCATCTACATAAAATTTACCCAATGTTATATGTGGTCCTTTTTTCTTGCAATTTTCAAGCCCTATGTAATTTATAATTTTATTTAAATAATTTTGCGGAACTTTGGCTACTTTGTCGTATTTAGTCCAATGAGTATAGTATTTTTTACCATTTGAGAGGGTTTGGGGGAATTTTTTATCAACTGGTTCCATGTTTATTGCAAATGTATGTTTGCCTATTCGTGTTCTTATTTTATCTCCAAGTTCATTACTAAAATTTTCTCTATCAAGTTCTCTTTGATCTATCTCTTTTTCAAGCTTTTTATCAAATACATAAACTCCGCCGTATTGCTCGGCTAATTTTTCAAGCTCTTTTGTGTTTATGCCTTTGGCTGTGCAAGAAACTAAAAACACTCCAAGTAATAATATAAAAATAAGTGAGATTGATTTCATTTGTTGTCCTTGTTTAAAAATTTTAAAGCAAAATTTTTCAAGTCAAATTTGTTATTTAATCGCCAAAAAAGTCATAAAATTGCCCCATTTAAACACGCTTTGTACGCTTTTAAAACCAGCTTTTAAAACCAAACTTTTGTTTTCATCCTCGGTGTAAGGGATAAGTACATTTTCGAGTGCTTCGCGTTTTTGGGCGATTTCATAACGTGAGTAGCCGTGCGAAAGCTTATAATTTTCATAAATTTCTATCATATCCTTGCATAATTTTTTGTCATCATAAATGATTTTTTCACTAAAAAGAAAAAGCCCGCCACTTTTTAAGCCGTCAAAAATTTTCGCGACAAAATCAGCACGATTTATCGGGCGAATAAACTGCAAAGTATAGTTCAAAATCACGGCATCAAAGTCCAAAAATTCGTGCTCCAAAACATCTGCCAAGCAAAAGTCTATTTTCGCCCCAAAAGCACTTGCCTTCGCCCTAGCATTTTCAAGCATCGCTGGCGAATTATCCACGCCAAAAAGTTGCAAATCCGCCCTTAAAGCAAAAAGCGTCAGCAAAGAAGTAGCGGTCGAGCAACCAAGGTCTATAACACGTGCATTTTGTCCGAGATTTTTGGCTAAAATTTCGCAAGCAAGCTTTGTGCTAACATCATAAAATGGCACACTTCGCCCTATCATATCATCAAAAACGGACGCCACGGCACTATCAAATTCAAATTGCTTTTTTATCGGATTTTTAAAAATTTCATCTTTTTTGCTCATTTTTCACTCTTTGGATTTAAATTTTTAGCATTTTTTGCCACACAATTTTAACTTATTTTTACAAAATTTATCTTTCAAAGCCGAAATTTCAATACCTAAATATCAAATTTGTTTCAAAATTTTTTGGAATTTACCCTGTGGATTTTTTGATT
>JAILCJ010000123.1 GCA_024680445.1 Campylobacter sp. | reverse complement strand
TTTGTATTAAATTTTGGATTTGTTTTATTAGTATAAATGTGCTTTTTTGTCTTGTTGATTTTACTCTTTTGCATAATTATCATATGAATTTTAATGCATTGGCATTAGATAGTATTTTACGGACAAATTTTAATGAAAGTTTTGAATTTTTACAAGTGGCTTTAAATTTTCCTTTGTTGGTTTTTGTAGCGATTTTATGTGGTCTTGCATTTGCGTCAAATTTTGTTCGTTTTATACCAAGTCAAAAATTTTTGAAGATTTTTAGCTTTATTTATATCGTAATTTTTTTACTTTTTGGTGTTCAAGCTTTGAAATATGTTTTTTCTAAATCAGAAGGAGGCGATGCTTTAAATAAATTTGAAAATAGAATTTCAAGCTTACCAGTTATGAGATATTTATTTGTTAGTTATAGATATTTTTCAGATGGAGGCAATATAAAATCAAGCCATGATTTAGAAAAATTTATGGATCAAAGTACAAAAGAAGAAGGTGAGCTTGATTCTAAAAACGATATTCCAAATATTATTTTTGTTATAGGTGAAGGCTTACAAAGAAATCATATGGGAATTTATGGCTATGATTTAGATACTACACCAAATTTATTAAAATTATTACAAAATGGCAATGTTATTGCCTTTAGCGATACTATTTCGCCAGCTCCTAATACTTCAAGCTCTCTTGTAAAGGTATTAAATTTTAGTAGCTACGAAAGTGATAAAAGTGGCAAAAAATGGTATGAGACATTATCTTTGGTCGATATGATGCGTCTTGCTGGTTATAAAACTTTTTGGTTAAGCAATCAAAATTCTCCGAGTTATTTTTCGTCTGTACTTTATACATCTCAAATGCGTTGCGAATTTAATTATTCTGTGAGAGAAAATTTTAGTGATTTAAGATTGGGAGCCATGTATGATGAGGTTTTATTAGATGAGCTTAAAAAGTTGCCTTTAAGTGATAAAAATTTCATAGTTTTACACTTATATGGTTCGCACTCTAAATATAAAAGACGCTTTCCAAGTTCGTTTGAAAAATTTAGCATCAGTGATGTTAAAAAATATGTAAAATATGCCGAAAAATTAGATAATGATAAGCTTGAAACAATTGCCGATTATGATAATAGCGTTTTTTATAATGATTTTGTTGTTTCACAAATTTATCAATCTTTTGCCAATCAAAATACTTTACTTATTTATTTTAGCGATCATGGACAAATTATTTATGAAGATGGTATGCGTGCCGGACATGATGGTATTGGGCGTTTTGGTTATGAAATACCATTGCTTTTTATAGCTAGTGATAAATTTAAAACAAATTTTCCAAAAATTTGGCAAGATATTAAAAATGCGAAAGATAAAGCTTTTATGACAGATGACTTAATACACACAATTGCTGGTATTATCGGTGTAAGTCCGAAACATTATGATGAGAAACGAAATGTTTTATCGCCAAATTTTAATGAAAATAGAAAGAGAATTTTGGGTAAAAATTTGGATTATGATAGTTTAAAATAAAACTCAAGACAAGTTAAAAGGTTTTTAATTTTATTTATATTTTGCGTGGTAAAACCACGCAAAATATTATAATTGTGAGATGATAGCTTTTGTGATAGACTTGGTATTGCCGTCGCCACCGAGGTCTGGGGTTAGGTCTATGCGATTTTGCAAGACTTGTTTAATGGCATTTTTGATTCTGGCTGAAATTTCGCCTTGATCGATATAATCAAGCATCATGCATGCACTCATAAGCATGGCGATAGGGTTTGCAACACCGCGTCCAGCGATATCTGGTGCAGAGCCGTGAACCGCTTCAAAGATAGCAACATCTTTACCGATATTTGCTCCCGGCACTAGTCCGAGTCCGCCAACAAGACCAGCGATAAGGTCAGACAAAATGTCGCCATAAAGGTTTGGAGCAACGATAACATCGTAACTTTGAGGATACATAACAAGTTGCATACACATGTTATCGACGATTTTTTTATCGGCTGTGATTTGTGGATATTGTTTAGCAACTTCATCAAAAATTTTAACAAAAAGACCATCGGAATTTTTCAAAATATTTGATTTATGCACGCAAGTAACCTTTTTTCGTCCATGTTTTTTGGCGTATTCAAAGGCGTATTCGATGATTCTTTGGCTACCTTTTTGAGTGATTCTTTTTATAGCTTCAAAACCGCCGTCTATCTCGTGTTCTTCGCCTATATAAAGATCTTCGGTATTTTCTCTAACGGTTAAAATATCAACATTTTCAAATTTTGATAAACCTTCATAAGAAAAGGCTGGGCGAACATTTGCATAAAGGTCAAAAGCCAAACGAAGTTGAACGTTTACAGAGCGAAAACCTTTGCCAAGTGGCGTAGTAACAGGGCCTTTTAGGGCAACTTTGTATTTTTTGATAGCTTCGAGCGACTCGCTTGGTATCAATTCACCGCTTTTTTGATAAGCTCCCTCGCCAATAGAGTAAGGGTGCCAAGTGATTTGTGCCTTTGCGGCGTCTAAAATTTCAAGAACGGCTGCACTTATTTCTGGGCCTATGCCGTCCCCTTCAAACAAAACTACATCTGTCATTTTCTGCCTTTTATTTGTTTATATCGCCAACATAAGCCGTAGCTGGGCGAATTATTTTGTTGCAATAAAGCCTATTTTCTATGATATGTGCAACCCAACCAACCGTTCTAGCACACGCAAAAATCGGTATAAAAAGATCTCTTGGGATATTTAAAAGCTGATAAGTCAAACCGCTGTAATAATCGACATTTGCACAGTATGGTTTGCCTTTTAAATTTGATAATTTTTCTATCGCCATTTTTTCGAATCTATCGTAAAAATCGAATCTTGCATCGCCCAAACTATCGCTAAGTTCACGGCTTTTTTGTTTCAAAAGCACGCATCTTGGGTCACTTTTTGTATAAACGGCGTGACCTATGCCATAAACAAGACCTGAATTATCAAAATATTTTTTAGCTAAAATTTTATCCAAAACCGCACTTATTTCATCATCGCTTGCATTAACGCCGATATCGTCTAAAACGGTATTCATCATATCAAGGACTTTTTGGTTTGCACCGCCGTGTCTTGGACCTTTGAGCGAACAAATTCCAGCCGAGATAGCCGAATAAATATCTGTATCTGTCGAGCTTACAACAACGCTTGTAAAAGTCGAGTTATTACCGCCGCCGTGATCGGCATGTATGGTAAGAGCAAGGTCAAAAGTGCAAGCTTCAAGTTCGGTAAATTTGCCGTCATTTCTTGACATAAAAAGTATATTTTGTGCGATAGAATATTCAGGTCGTGGCGGATGAATATGCAAAGAATCCTTGTCTATATAATGGCTCTTAGCTTGAACGCTATAAGAGATGATGGCAGGGAGTTTTGCGATAATGTTTAGCCCTTTTAAAAGTAGCTGTTTTGGGTCTGTGTTGTCAGGATCTCTATCGAAACTATAAAGCGATAAAACCGAACGTGCAAGGTGATTCATAACAGATGATGAAACATTTTTTAAGATGATATTTTCAAAAAAATCTCCCGGCAATTCGTAAGATTTACTTAAAAATTCACGGAATTTTGCAAGTTCAACGCGATCTGGTAAATGTCCAAAAAGTATCAAAAAGCAAGTCATTTCATAACCTTGCACGCCTTTTGCAGCGATAGCGAGGTCATAAATATCTACATCTCTATAATACAAATGCCCATCTCGTGGGACTTTTACGCCGTTTTCAACCTTATATCCGCAGACATCTGAAATTTTAGTAAGTCCGACTAAAACGCCTGTGCCATTGTTGTTTCTAAGTCCACGTTTGACATCGTATTTGTCATAAAGTGTTTGGTCGATATAGCCGTCTTTTAGGCTTTTCTCATACAAATCGTTTAAAAATTTCATATGCCCTCCATTATAAATTCAACAATCCACCAGCGTTTATAAGTGCCTTTTCTTCGTCATTTAATAAGACTTTAACGCTTTGAGTGTGCTTTTGTGTCAAATTTGTTATTTTTGTGTTAAATTTATCATCTATTTCGATTTGAATTTCATCAAATTTATCTGCTTTAAAGCTCGTTTCTATCGGTAAAATTCCAAAATTTATCAAATTTTTCTTATGGATTCTGGCAAATGATTGGGCTATGACAGCTTTGATACCCAAAAATCTTGGTGCGATAGCGGCATGCTCTCTTGATGAACCCTGTCCATAATTTGCCCCCGCAACTATGACACCAGCGCCATTTGCTAAACAATCATCGTGGAATTTTTCATCTATTTGATAAAAGCAAAATTCTGAAATTTTTTCTATATTTGAACGATATGGTAAGACATTTCCGCCTGCTGGCATAATGTGGTCTGTTGTAATGTTATCTGGCAAGCTTATCATAACTTTTGCTTTGAAATTCTTGCCTATTGGTTCAAATTTTGGCAAAGGTTTTATGTTTGGTCCCATTTTTACTTCGCCATCAAATTTAGGATAAACAAAAAGTGATGAATTTTGTACAAAATCATCTTTTTTAGGCATTTGCCAAAGATCGAGTTTAAGTCCGGTAGGATCGGCGATCTCGCCTTTTAAAGCCGAATACGCTGCAACTTCTGGCGAACAAAGATATACATCGGCTGATTTCGTTCCGCTTCTGCCATAGAAATTTCTGTTAAATGTTCGTAGTGATACGCCGTCGCTACATGGAGACTGACCCATGCCTATGCAAGGTCCACATGCGCTTTCAAGTATCCTTGCACCAGCATCAAGTAAAACTTCTAAAATTCCGCTTTTTGTAAGCATGGTTAAAACCTGTTTGCTACCCGGTGCGATACCAAGCGAAACCGAAGGACTGATTTGCTTACCTTTTAGGATAGAGGCAACTTTGATAAAGTCATAATACGATGAATTCGTGCAAGAGCCTATCAAAACTTGATTGACTTTTATACCCAAAAGTTCATCGACGGTTTTAACATTATCTGGCATGCTAGGGCAAGAAATGCTTGGTTTTAAAGTGCTTAAATCTATCTCGTAAACCTCATCATAAACAGCGTCATCATCGGCTAGTATTTCGATAAAATCCTCGGCTCTGCCTTGCAAGCTAAGATACTCTAATGTTCTTTCGTCCGAAGCAAAAACCGAAGTGGTTGCACCAAGTTCGGCACCCATGTTTGTGATAGTGGCGCGTTCTGGTACGCTTAGGCTTTTTACGCCTTCGCCACTGTATTCTATGACTTTGTTTACTCCGCCTTTAACGGTCATAATGCCGATAAGATGTATGATGATATCCTTGGCTGAAACGCCGTCTCTTAGTGCTCCGCTAAGTTTTACATTTACAATTTTCGGACAAACTAGAGAAAATGGGCGTCCAGCCATAGCACAGGCAACATCAAGACCGCCAGCACCGATAGCTAATGCACCCATGGCACTTGAAGTTGGGGTGTGAGAATCAGAACCAAGTATAGTCATATTTGGTTTGGCGAAATTTTCAAGATTTAGTTGGTGGCAAATGCCATTTCCGGCTTTTGAAAAGATAATGCCGTATTTGTTGGCGACGCTTTGCAAAAATTCGTGATCGTCAGCGTTCATAAAGCCGTTTTGAAGGGTATTGTGATCGACATAAGATACGCAAAGATCAGCCTTTACTCTATCAAGCCCCATGCTCATAAATTCCAGATACGCCATAGTACCGGTCGCATCTTGCGTAAGGGTTTGATCGATCTTTATCCTTATTGTTTCGCCTCTTACAAGCGGATCGCTCGTGTGAGCTGCCAAGATTTTTTCAGTTACACTTAATCCCATTTTCATCTCCCAAATAAATTTATTATAGTGTGAAAGCTAAAAATTTAAAAATTTTATAATCAAAATTTAGTTTAAATTTTGATAGTGTGTTAAAATTTGTAACATTTAGATTTGTTTAAGATTAAAATTTAAAGCATTTTAAAATTTAACAAATTTAGGGCTTACTAGGGCACAAAATTATTTATAAAGCGTGCCTTCGATGTCTATTGAAAGTCTGACATTATCGCCGACTAGATCGGTTGGATAATCTTTACCAATGTTAAAATCTAACCTTTTTATGCTCGAATTAAGCGAAAATCCATGAATCGGTGTCTCACTTTCACGAGTTGTTATTACGCCGTTGTAAGTGTAGTTAAAAACTACTTCTTTGCTTACTCCACCCATTTTTAATATGCCATAAACTTTATTGTCTTCAAATTTGGTCATTTTAAAAGAGATACTTTTGTGTTTTTTAACATGGAAAAAAGTTTGAGTTGTAAGGTTTCTATCACGAGCGATATTGTTTGTGTTTATTGATTTTGGTTCGACGATAACTTCTATGCTGTGTGGTGTTTTGTCTGTTTCGTTAAATTTTATCGAAATTTGAGAATCTTTAAAGCTACCATTTATGTTTGCTATGCCCATATGTTTTACGGTAAAACCGATTTTTGTATATTCTTTATCGACTTTAAAATAACTCCAATCTGCAAGGGCAAAATTTATCATCAAAATACATGCTAATAATATTTTTTTCATATCATATCCTTAAAATTATTTTATGCTAATATTATACAATTTTAACTTTAAAGACAAGAAAAATTTTGATATATTTTGAAAATTTGTAAAAATTTTGTTTAAAAGTTATTTTGAGTATATTCTAAGATTTTGTCGCTA
>JAILCJ010000097.1 GCA_024680445.1 Campylobacter sp. | reverse complement strand
GATTGTTATTGTGCGTTTCAAACCGAGTGAATTTGGTGTATAATTTGCAACATGACGAAAGGGCGATTTATTCAGAAAGTGTTTTAGGTTTCAAACCGAGTGAATTTGGTGTATAATTTGCAACTTTGCTGAAGAGTTTATAAAAAACACAAGCAAAAAGTTTCAAACCGAGTGAATTTGGTGTATAATTTGCAACTCAAGATTATTTGGGTGGTGCTTTGGTTGAAATTGTGTTTCAAACCGAGTGAATTTGGTGTATAATTTGCAACAATGGCGGCCAAATTTGGGAAATTGTCAAAATCGAAAAGTTTCAAACCGAGTGAATTTGGTGTATAATTTGCAACATATTTTCAGTCAAATTTGTTTTTGTTTCTAATAAGTTTCAAACCGAGTGAATTTGGTGTATAATTTGCAACTGCGACTGAAATTAGCAGATAAACTTATATCCAAATGTTTCAAACCGAGTGAATTTGGTGTATAATTTGCAACTTTAAATTATGATAATAATGGTACAGAAACTCCAAGCACGTTTCAAACCGAGTGAATTTGGTGTATAATTTGCAACGGCTATCGATTTTATGTATAAAGCAATGAACGATTAAGTTTCAAACCGAGTGAATTTGGTGTATAATTTGCAACTAATAAAATTAAAGCTAATTATGCTTTAAATATTAGTTTCAAACCGAGTGAATTTGGTGTATAATTTGCAACCGGATATCCGAGATTACGAACATTGCCATCACCGCCAAGTTTCAAACCGAGTGAATTTGGTGTATAATTTGCAACAGAAACACAGAAAAACCTCACGCAGGTGATTATATTGCGTTTCAAACCGAGTGAATTTGGTGTATAATTTGCAACCAGAATACTCTATGCCGGCAGGGGGAAGTATTGCTCGTTTCAAACCGAGTGAATTTGGTGTATAATTTGCAACTTGATTAACCCTACTTTTTGAGGGGGGTTAAGGGGTTTCAAACCGAGTGAATTTGGTGTATAATTTGCAACTTGATTGAGTTCATCGATAGTTTTAAATTGTTTGTGCGTGTTTCAAACCGAGTGAATTTGGTGTATAATTTGCAACTTGATTGAGTTCATCGATAGTTTTAAATTGTTTGTGCGTGTTTCAAACCGAGTGAATTTGGTGTATAATTTGCAACGCACGAGCGATAAAACCAAAGTGATAAGCACTAAAAAGTTTCAAACCGAGTGAATTTGGTGTATAATTTGCAACTGATAATTCTAGGCTCATTTTTTCAAAGCAAACAAGTTTCAAACCGAGTGAATTTGGTGTATAATTTGCAACCAAAAAATAAAACAGAAATTTTCACTTTCAGAGCCAAGTTTCAAACCGAGTGAATTTGGTGTATAATTTGCAACCGATTTTATGAAAGATAGAGTAAATATCTTATGGGGTTTCAAACCGAGTGAATTTGGTGTATAATTTGCAACTTTAGAAAGTAGTGCTGATATCAAGCACAGAGAAGAAACGTTTCAAACCGAGTGAATTTGGTGTATAATTTGCAACACCGACCGCAAATGCCGATTTTTGGGGCTTTATGAAGCCTTGAAAAAGCGAATTTTTTCCACTTTGAAAAAAATCGCAAAAAACGGCGAATTTGTGGAAAAAATGCAAACTTTTTGCTATAATGCAAAACGCAAATTATATACCAAATTCACTCCGAAAACTTCTTTTGAAGTTGGGTGCGTTTGAAATCACCATAAGGTGTGTTCGCGTCCGTGCTCTGCGATTAAGTTCTAAGCTTTTAGCTTGGGGGTCGTTGTATGACGACTCCGCACCCGGGCGATTTTTTTAACCTATTCCCTATCATCGCAAAAGTTTTTAAACTCGCATTGCTCACAAGCTGCCGCACTCGCCGAACTACTTGGAAAATTTTCGTTTTTTAACAAGGTTTTTATCTGCGAAACGACCTTATCAAATTCGGCTAAATCATCAGCTGTGATATCAAAAATCTTAAATTTAAGATTATTCCCAGCACACAAAATCACCCGTGAAAAAGGCAAACCAAAGTGCGAACTAGCGAGCTTCGAGTAGGCAATGAGCTGCATTTTAGCGCCCTTATTTAGGCTTAGGTTTTTTTGGTCTTTAAACTCTATGGCGATGACTTCGTTTTCGCACTGCATTAGCATATCTAAAACACCGCTAAATTCATCGTTTTGCAAATAAAGATTATGATAAATTTGCTTGAAATTTATACCAAATTTGATAAATTTACGAGATTTAAAAAGTTCGTCTTGCTTGGCGTGAAATTCGCTCCCAAAGCCCACATATTCGGGGTATCTAGGGCGTATATCGCAAAAAGTATAAAAATAAAATATCCTAGGGCAAAACACAAACTGCCTGATATAACTAGCCGTGATTTTCTCCATTTTGCCACCTCAAAGCACCGCAAATTCGGCTATCTCAAAGGCTTTTTCATCATAGCCAAAAGTGTCTTTGATATCTAGCTTCACAGTGGTGATGATAGCCTTGTCCCCTTGGCTACAATACCTAGCGATTAGCCCTTTGATAGCGACTTTGTCAGCATGGCTAAGCTCCCCATAAAAGACCGATTTTTGCACCGCAAACAAACCAAAATCTTTTAACCTTTCAAAAAGTTTGGTGCGATTTTTTGAGTTTTCTATATCATAACAGACCAAAAATTTCATCTTACCACCTAAAAATGTATGATTTATAGCCCTTGTCGTCTTCGCAAAAATAGGCTGAAATTTTGTAAATTTGACGCTGGATAATGCTAGTAAGGGTGAGTTTTTTGTGATTATAGACTAGCTTTTTGCCAAGGGAGCTAAGTATGCTAGAAGCGACTAATTTTTTGCATTTTTCATCAAAATCGCCGTGGAGATTGGAGCGAATTTTGATGATATTTCTATCGACTACAAAGCTACGGTATTCTTCCATGATGTCTAGCACGAGAGAGGGCTTGGAGCTACGCACCGAGTGCAAGACCCCAAAATACGGGTTTAGCCCTGCATTTATCACGCTTTTGTAGATGAAATTTAGCAGTATCGCATAGCCGTAATTAAGGGCGATATTGGTTATCTCGTCGCTGTGGCGGTGAGTGCGTAGGCAAAAACTAGTCGGCAAAAGACTTTGATGGCGTAAATACTCAAAATACAGCGATGATACCGAGCCTTCTATGCCCATGATTTGCTCTTTGCTTTTAGCAAGGCTTAGCTCGCCAAGCGCCCTATCAAAACTAGCTAAAATGCCCGTTTTATCAGCGTGGGGCAAATGTCTAGTAAAGTATAAAATCGTGGAGCGTTGGTTTTTGATCTTGCCTGTGATGAAAGCCTTGGCTAGGGTGATGTCCTTGCCATTAGTTTCGCTGGCAAACTGGCGTCTTTGGACATTTACGCCTTTGTGCTCATAAAGCGAGTGCGTGGCACAAAAATTGTTAAAACTAGCAAAAAATATCTTTATCCCACGCACCCCACACTCAAAGACTAGATCGCTTGATAGGCTTATGCCACGCGAGTTTATGTGTATGGTTTTGAGCGTTTTTAGGGCAATTTCGTTTTGAATTTGTCCGTTTTTTTGCACCACCAAACGCTCGGATTTTAGTCCTAAAAACAAGCCAAAACTATTCAGGACTAGGTGTTTCATTGGCGATTTCTTTTATCATGGCTTTGAAATTTGCTGAATTTGACGCCGTGTATTCAAAGCCTAAAATTTCACTATCGTTTTGCAAAATTTTCGCACTAGCCAAATCATTTATAGTTTTTGTATCACTAATTTTTGTCTTTTTATCGGCTCTTGGAGTGCCTAAAACTGACTTAAATAAGTTGTCGTAGTTTTCATAAAGTTTTGCAAATTCACTATCTGCCAAAGAAAGTTCTTTTAGCTCGGCAAAATTTATATCATCAAAGCTATTTTTACGCAAATAAAGCCTTATTATATGCCTGTCTGCTTGTGAAATCACAAAATCAAGCCTAGCTATGTGTTTGGCAATATTTTGAGGCATGATCTGTGGTGAAATTTTGGCTAAATTTATATCTGCAAAGTCATAAACAGGCACGGCATCTTTTGGCAAAGTCAAAATCGCCAAAATATCGCTTATTTTTTTAGGCAAGACATTTTTACTATAAAAAGGCACACTATTTATGCTAAATTCTCCCTTTGGATTTTTAAAAAGATAATTTTTAGAAGCGATAGCACCTTTTTTAAGCCCCATATATCCGCCATTGCGACGCACTACGCACTCACTACTATCAGCAAAAATCGGTAACGAATAAGTAACACGAGTTTTGTTGCGTTTGCGTTTTTCGCCCTTGCCAAAAGTCTGCTCATATAGTGCTTTAACGGCGTTTTCCTTGATTTGATAAACAACTTTGGCGTTTTTATCTTTATATGTAGGATTTACTTCGTCTTGATGTTTTTGCAAAATTTTATAAAACTTCGCTACATTTGGCGTAACTTTGATATCTTTCTCGCCTTTTTTGGCTGGATTAATAAGCTGTTTTTTATCATCAAAAAATATAGTAAAAATATCTTTTCGGATATAGCTTGTTAGATAATTATCTAAAAATTTTAGTTTTTCAAGCCCCTTGATATCGCCATTTTTGAAATACTCAAAAATTTTATCAAAAACATTACTAGTGCTAACAAAATAGCTTTTTAACTCGTTTTCATTGATAGTTTCGCTCTTTTGTAGTGGTATATTTTTGCCATTTTGGCGAGTATGAAGCAAACCTAAATCACGCAAAATTTCTAAATTTTTTACGCTTAAAAAATTGCCTTTGTTATCAGTCTGTTCATACACCAAACTATACACACTATCATCAAACAAACCCTTTCTTGCAACATTTGTTTTAAGCTCCAAATATTGCTTGCTTTTTGGGGCGATTATCTCACTCTGGCTAAGATAAATTTCATCAAAATAATCATACACAAATTCCCTTTGGCTATTGCTATTTTTGATGAGTTTTGAATTTACTAGATGAAAAACCAAACTCGCATCTATGCAGTGGCTGTGGCTGTCTTGGATTTCTTGTTTTTGTATCTCGCTACGCACGCTAGCTAGCTTTCTGCGAGTAGCACTAAGCATTTTGCTATCTATAAAATTTGCACTAAAATTTAAGGTTTTTTTACTTAGTTTCGTGATTTTTCCTATAAGCAAATTTACAAATCTTTTTTGAGTGCCGTTTGAATAGCCTTTGATTTTATCTTGGTCGAGCAAGCTAACAGCCTTTTTAAAATCCTCGCCATCACGCAAAAACAAGGCATAACGAAAGGCATTTTGCTCTTTTTTGCTAAGATTATAAAAGTTTGTGTATTCGTTTTCTTTTATCGTGGCTAGATTTTCGCTGATATAGGCTTTGATAGTAGCTATATCGCTAGTGCCAAAAACACTTTGCAAATGTTTACTATGCAAATTTTCAAGCCTATAAACTTTGTTTGATTTTTCTAAATTTGCAGATGATTTGCAAGGTATCAAATTTGCCGTAGAATTAAAAACGGTGTTAAAACTTTTGTCGTTTCTAGCTATGATATGGTCGTATTCGCAATCCTTTTGGCTGATGTTTTCACCGCTATAAGGGCAAATCAAAATTTTTTCATCTTTTTTTCTTTTTGGCTTACTTTTTAGCCCAGCACCAACGGCACTTTCTTCAAAATCAAATTTATTCATCTCGACATTGATTTCTATCTCGCCAAAATCATCAAATTTAGGGCTTTGCTTGATGATTTCATACGCTAAGCGGTCTAGATACATTTCTATCTTGCCATTGATGAGCCTTCCTGCGTTGCTAGGCAGTCTTGAAGCCATAGCTTCACCGCCAGAGCGGAGCAAATTTTCCATAGTGTGTTCTTTGCAAGTTTTCAAAAATCCAGCGTTTTTATCGCTAAAAATTATGTCGCCAAGTTGCAAAAGATAGTTTAAATTTGTAGCTAAATTTGAAGCAATAAATGGCGTTTTAAATTCACAAAATTTAACCTTTTCTTGGATACTCGCAGCTATTATTTCATAATCTTGCACGATTTTTACTAGCTCATCATCTAAGCTTTTATCGCTATTTTCACTTAATGCTTTTAAGGTGTTTAAAGCCTCGTTAAAAAAGGCGTTTTGATAGGATTTGCGAGTTTCGTCTAAATCCTCAAAAAACTTAGCGATTTTTCTTGTTCTAGCGTTTTTGCTTTTGCCTTTGTATTCGCCACTATTTTGCAAAAATTCGTTTAATTCATCAAATTCTTTGGCTAAAATTTGCCTATGATTTTTCATAAAAAGTGCAGAAATAAGCTCAGGCTTGTTTTTGTGTTTGTGTGGGGTATGTAAGCCACAAACTTGCAAAATTTCGCCCTTTAAAACGCCCTTTTTAGCACTATTTACTTCATCAAAATAATCATTTGTAAACTTTACAAATTCTTTGATCTCATCATCATTTAAAGCAAAAAATCTCTTAAAAATTTCAATCTTTTGTGCATTATCTTGAATCAAATCTCTTGGATACAAATCGCTATCATTTAACCTAGCTTTTGAAATATCCAAAAATCTTTGCAGAAATTTTGCCGTGATTTTTTCATCGTTAAAATCGTGTTTTTTAATCTCACCGTTTTCATCTATCAGCAAAAAGCTAAATTCATCATTGGCAAAAATTTTCTTTGTAATACTTATCAAATTTGATGTGATTTTTTCTGGCTTTATACTCATAGCGTTGCATGTTTGGGGGTTTTTGTTTATACGAGATTCATATGGCGGTATAGTTTTATTTGGATCGGTAGTTTTTAAAAATTCAAGTGCCGAAATATCGCCTTTTTCTAGACTTTGCATAATAGGTTTTATGTTTTCAAAAGTGTCTTTTTCATGCTCTTTTTCGTAGCGAAAATCCCTAAAATTTCTTAAAATATGCTTGGCAAGTTTGCTATCATCGTAAATTTCCATTTTATCTTTATCAAAATTTGAAGTTTTAAAATCTGTGAAATTAAAATATCTTCGCCATACCCTAGTTTGGATATTTGCGACATTTCCGACAAAGTTATAAAATTGCTCTTTATCCCATGCTAAAATTTGCAAAATTTCTTTAAATTCATCGCTATAAATTTCGCTTTTTATATCTTTTAGATAGACTTTGCGGTGTTTGTTGTTACGTTCTAGCTCATTTTTGGCACTATCTATCAATTCAGTAAAAAATTTCACAAAATTTTTAATAGCTGATGATTTTATATCTTTATCATTTGAAATTTCTGCAAATTTGGGATATTTTTCTTGCAAACTTGCTAGTTTTTCTTTTAATTTTTCTGGCTTATTTTGTAAATTTTCTAGTTTTTGCTGCAAATTTGCTAAATTTTCATCATTTTCGCCAAGCTCATTGATTTCTTTTTGTGTGATTTCTATCGCTTTTGCATTATTTTTTAAAGCCTTGTCACTTAAATCATTTGGGATAGTAAAAAGTTCTTTTATATCATTTACAATTTCACTTTGTTCTTTAAAAAATTCAAGCATTTTACTCTTAAAATCATCGCTATTTGAGAGTTCATCGGCTTTTTTATTGATAATGTTTTCAAAATCCCCAATACTTTCGCACTCGCTAAATTCATAACCATATTTTTCTAAATCTTTAAATTTTTCAAGCACCAAGATAAAATTTTCATCATCAAAGGCTTCATCGCCAACTTCTATATTTTGGTAATTAAAGCCACGATTTTTAAACAGTCCAAAAACTTGCTCTTTTTGCTTTTGGCTCAGTTTATCAAGTGGTAAAATTTGCTCAATAAAACGCAAAACAAAACGATCCCTATCAAAACCACGACGAGTATGTCTTTTAGCAAGTCTATCAACCCTATCAAATACCAGCCCCTGACCTTTATCAAATTTGGCATTAAAAGCCAATTTTTCCGTGATTTTATCATCATTTATACTAGCCAAAAACACGCCATTATTTTTCGCACCCATGTCTACATTGATAGAAAGTTTTTTCATCACTTGTCCTTAGAAAAAATTTTAAAGATTATATTATATTTCAGACAAGAAACAAAATTTATAAATACCCTTATTTATCAAAAATTTAATAAAATTTGTTTTTTATTTTAAAAGATACAAAAAATCTAGAAAATTTTAAGCGAAGTATTTGTATAATCATAGCATTTTTTATCCGAGGAGTATTCATGACCCAAGAAGAACTCGACGCGTTACTTGCAAGCGATATGGGCGACATGGAGAGCATGGCTGTTGAAGACCCATTATTGCAAGCAGAAGAAGAAACAGAAGAAGCAGAAGAAGAAGCAAGAAGTGATGATAGAGAAGGCATAGTCGAATCAAAAACCACTGATGTTGATAATTTCCGCGTTGAATCAGATGTTACTTGGCCGCCACCACCACCAACAGACGACCACAAAATGGTAAATCAACTAGATGATGTAACCAAAGATAGCGAGAAAAAAGGCATAGAGTTACTTAACAAACTCGAAACTATCAATGGCTTTTTTATGGACGGCGAAGGCACTTGCACAGAAATTAAAAATGGCTTAGATAAAAACATTGAAATTTTCACGCTTTTAACCGAAAAATTCCCGTCTATCGCTAGTTTTAGCGAGGCTTTAGAGGCTAACAAAAACTTAAACACCAGAGTTGACGCCCTAGTCGGTAGCTTACAAATGGGCGAGGACGAGATAATGATGGCTATGGATATGATGCAATACCAAGACATACACCGCCAAAAAATCGAACGTGTCATTAACGTCATGAGAGCCCTTAGCCGTTACATGAACACGTTATTTGAAAGTAAAAAAGACGATACAAAACGTGTTAGTTCAGCTGTTCATATCGCCGGCGATACCACAACAGAGAATCTCGTAAATAGCGAAGAAATAGAGGCATTGATAGAAAATTTAGGCAAAGAAAAATCATAAAAAGTGAAAAAACCTGAATTATTATCGCCAGCTGGCAACCTAACAAAACTAAAAATCGCCCTAGAATACGGGGCCGACGCCGTTTATGCGAGTGTAGCAAGTTTTTCGCTTCGCACTCGCTCGGCACGAGAATTTAACCTACAAAGCTTCGAAGAAGGCATAAACTACACCCACGAAAAAGGCAAAAAATTTTATGTAACCATAAACGCCTTCCCCTTTGATACGCAAATCGAAGGGCTAAAACGCCATATAAAAACCATTTCAGCGATGAAACCTGACGCCTTTTTGATCTCAACTCCGGGCGTAATGAGCCTAGCCAAGCAAATCGCTCCAGACATCGATATACACCTAAGCACCCAAGCAAATGTCATGAACTCTCTCGATGCGAAAATTTACCACGAAATGGGTGCCTCACGCATAGTTGTCGCCCGTGAAATGAGCCTTAAAGACGTCATAAGGATAAAAGAACTCATACCAGAGCTAGAAATCGAAATTTTCGTGCATGGCTCGATGTGTTTCGCCTTTTCTGGACGCTGTTTGGTAAGTGCCGTTCAAAGTGGCAGACAATCCAACCGAGGCAGCTGTGCAAACGACTGCCGTTTCAAATACGAACTATACGCTAAAAACCCCGACAGTGGCGCACTCTTTCGCCTTGAAGAAGACCCAGAAGGCGGCACGCATGTAATGAACGCCAAAGACCTAAAACTCGCCCCCTACATCGATCAAATCATCAAAAGCGGTGCGGTCGATAGCCTAAAAATCGAAGGCAGAACCAAAAGCGAATACTATGTTGCCTGTGCCACGAGAGCCTATAAAATGGCGATCGACGATAGCATGCAAGGCTGTTTTGACCCAAGCATTTACGAAGCCGAGCTTGGCACCCTAAAAAGTCGCGGATTCACAGACGGATACTTGGTAAATCGCCCTTACGAAAAAAAAGACACGCAAAATTTTGACACTTCACTTCAAGAAGGCACTCATCAAGTCCATGCCATAAGCGAAGACGGCGAAAATTTCAAATGCAAATTCAAAATCATCACAAATCAAGCCTACGAAATCGTCCTACCAAAGGGCACTTTGATAACTCCATGCGAAAATGAACTTGGCAAAATTTATGAAAAAGACGGCAAATTTTGGCTTGAATTTAAGCGAATCGAAACCAAAAAAGGCAAAATTTTAAGCGAAATTCACAGCGGTAATGAAAACGAGATAAAATCCCCAGCCAAACTTGGCAAATTTTGCTTTTTAAGGCGAGAAATATAAAAATCTTTATCAAATTTGACTTATCAAATTTGCTTTTTAATTTATCAAATTTTGTTTATCAAATTTGATAAATTTTTAGCCACCCTGCGGATTTTTAAATTTGCTTTTTACAT
>JAILCJ010000084.1 GCA_024680445.1 Campylobacter sp. | reverse complement strand
GTAAAAAGAAAGCATAGCCATGAAAGCAAAATTTTATGGCAAAAAAATATCTGGCATATTAACACTTTTACCACAGACAGAATATAGCTTTGAAGAGGATATGAAATTTAATTCTTTGTCTGAAAAACAAAACAAAAAGCTCCAACAAACCATGGGTTACGACAAACACAGGATTTTTAAAAACGATAGTTGCGTGTCTAAGATAGCTAGTTTTGGGATAGCTAGATTGTTTGATAAAGGGCTTTTAAAAAAACAAGATATTAGTGCGCTTGTAGTATGTAGCACTACACCTGATTTTTTGATGCCTGCAACTGCTAATATCATAGCAAGTGAGCTTGGTTTGAGTGATGATATATTTTGCATGGATACAAATCAACAATGCTCTGGTTTTGTAAACGGGCTTTTACAAGCTTTTATGCTATTAAACAATGAAAATATGAAAAAAATCGTGCTTGTTACTGGCGATGTCATAGGCAGGACACAAAACAGAAGCGATACGAGTTCTTATCCGCTTAGTGGTGATGCGATTTGTATAACAGTGCTTGAAAATGATGAAACAAATTTGCCAGTTTTTTTCCATAATGTAAGCGATACGGCTTCGTATGATGCTTTGGTTTTTCCTAGCATGGGTTTTAGGGTATTAAGCGATGAAGAAAAGCAAAAATTTTCAAGCAACAAATATAGCGTTTATGATAGTTTGGAGCATATTTATATGGACGGACAAGCAGTTTTTCAGTATGTTATGCAAAAAGTGCCAAAATACATAAACGAAACTTTGGAATTTGCAAAGATAGATAAAAACGAGCCTAAATTTTACTTTTTTCATCAGCCAAATAAATTTATGGTCGACAAACTAGCCCAAAAGCTAGAAGTCCCGCACGAAAAGGTGCCTAGCAATGTTGTGACATATTATGGCAATTCAAATAGCTCGACTATACCTGTTTGTATATGCCATAATGCAAAAAAAGAGATGCTAAATTCTACACAAAAATGCGTGCTTGCTGGATTTGGCGCTGGGCTTAGCTACTCTGGAGTGGTTATGGAGCTTGGAGAGTTTGATTTTTGTGAGATGATGATAACGGAATTTTAATTTATAAAATCGATTATTTCATACATCTTATCAAAGGCTATTCTAGCTCTCGTTTTTAGCAAATTTGCATCATAAAAATCTGTAAGTTTAAGCAACTCACAAAACGAATCTTGCTTTGCTTCGTGACTTTGCACTTCGCCTATCGAACCCCTTCTATACGCTCTTGTATTGTCGGTTTTGATATCATAAGAGATAAATTTCGCACCGATTTTGTTGCAGATAAATAAAGTGCAAAGCGAATTTACCACCCCGCCACCTTCAAATTTATAAATTTCATTTACCAAATAATCCCCGGCATAATAATTTTCATCGCTTAATTTTTTGAGCGTTATTACCCCATAATCTCGCCCATCCACTACTAAAAGCCAAGCAAAAAATTTATCTTTTTGTTCTAAAAGTTTATGGTAGTTTTCATGCTCTGCCAAACTAATAAGCGAGGTAGAATTCGAAACTTTTCTTACATATTCTTGATTGCGATATTCACGAATTTTATTGTATTTTTCTTCGCTAAGATGTAAAAAATTTATTATTTGTATTTTGCGTTTTTTCATAGCCCAGCCTTTTGTATGACCTCATACATAAGCTCAGCCCTTGTCCAGTCTTCAAGTGTGTCTATATCTTGAACCAAATGTCTTGGTAAAACTATGCCTATGCTATCTTGTCCGAAAAATATATCATCGCTTTTTTTGGCATTTAAATTCATCCAGTAAAATTGCCCTGCATCTTGGTATGCTGGCTCTAAATCTTGGCTTCTTTTGTAAAAATTTTCTCTCCAAAACATCTCACAACGTCCGTTTTTTGTAAGTTTAAAACATCGTTGTATAGGAAAAGGCATGGAGGTGCAAGAAAAAGCATTTGCAGCATTAGAGGCTTTTAGTTTTTCAAAGCCTTCGATGAGGTATTTTACTTGTAAAAGCGGTGCCGTCGCATAAATAACGCAAGCAAAATCAACCTTTTTACCCTGTTCTTTTAAAAAATTTAAGGCATGTTCGTTAACTGCTCCACTACCGGTGTGATCGTCGCTTAATTCTTTTGGTCTCATAAAAGGAACTGATGCGCCGTATTGTCTTGAAATTTCAGCGATTTCTTCGTCATCTGTTGAAACTATGATTTCATCAAAAAGCTTTGATTTTATGGCATTTTGAATACTATAAGCAATGAGCGGTTTGCCATGAAATAGCTTTATATTTTTATGTGGAATTCTTTTGCTGCCACCACGAGCTGGGATGATACAAACTATCATGTTAGACCTTTTTTAGATAATTTAAATTTGATTTTATAGCATTTAGACTTATAACTTGCAAATTTTTATGAAATTTAAATTGAAAAAATAAAATGTTTTTAA
>JAILCJ010000077.1 GCA_024680445.1 Campylobacter sp. | reverse complement strand
TTAAAAAGCAAATTATGGAGCAAACACCTAAATTTTCGAAGGTTCTTTTGTTTTTGCTTGTGCTTTTTGGTCTTGGTGGCGGATTTGGGATATTCACATTTTTTTATGCTAACGGCCCACAGCATCTCACAAAAGACCCCGAGGCCTGTAAAAACTGCCATGTCATGGAGCAAGTCTATGAGAGCTGGATGAAAGGCGGACACCAACACGCCGCTGTTTGTATCGACTGTCATATGCCAAAAGATTTTATAGCAAAATGGTTCGCCAAAGCCAAATACGGCTACATGCACGGCTACGCATTTACCTTTTTGCAAAATCCAGTTTCATACACCGCCAGCGACGAACAAAAGGGCATTATCCAAAACAACTGCATACATTGCCACAAGGATTATGCCGCAAATTCGCTTGATGCAAAAGCCAAAGCCGCACATGGTAATTCGCCTGAGCCATTAAACTGCGTTTCTTGCCATAGACAAGTCGGACACGCACATAATTTTTAGTAGGAGAAAACAATGAAAAATAAACTAACTTACGCATTTGCCTTTTTGGTGGCGATTGCATTTGGAGTGGGGATTTTAGCCCTTTATAGCGATATCGCAAACAAAAAAGTCGAGTCTCGAAATTATCCGCTTATGCTAAACAAAGTGAGCGAACTTGAACCGTCTTTTGAGAAATGGGGACAAAATTTCCCAGCCCAGCTTGATACTTTTAAGCAAATGGAGCTTGAAAATCCAGAAATACCAAACTCTGGCAAATATTTTTCTACCGAATTTGGTGGGACTTTGCCTTTTAGCAAAATTATCCGCTATCCAGCCGCCACGGTTTTTTGGAACGGATACGCCTTTGGGGTTGATTATAGCAAGCCTAGAACGCATTTTTATAGCCAAATCGATCAAATCGAAACCAAACGCAACAGCAAAGAGTATCTAAACTCTCACGGACTCCCAGCTTTTAAAGGACAAACCGGAGCCTGTGTGAACTGCCATACAGGGCATTTGACCGCACTTATGCTTGATAGCGATTATAAGCTTAGCCAAAACCCAAGCCCAGCAGCTTCAAGACCTATGCCGTTTTTTGATGTCAAAGAAAACGGCGACACAATGAAGGCAGCATGGACAAAAATGAACGCCTTGCCGTATAAAGATGTAATGGCAAAAATCACTGAAAAGCACGGCACGGATCCGCACGCAGGAGGCTCACACATGGGCATGAGCTGTGCTGACTGCCACCACCCAGATGATATGAGTTTGCGTATCACAAGACCGGCAATGGTAAATGCCATGGTAGATCGCGGATATCAAGCGGACGCAAAACAAGGCATAAAAGCCACTCGCCAAGAAATGCGAAGTATGGTTTGTATGCAATGCCACGTGGAGTATTATTTTGATAAAGAATCCGTCGTGACTTATCCATGGAAACACTGGAAAAAAGGCGAGCCATTTAAGATAGAATTTTTTGATAAATACTATGATGAAGAACTTGCAAAAGACGGCTTTAAATTTGATTATATTCACAAAGACACAGGGGCGAAAATCATCAAAATGCAACACTCCGAAGCCGAGCTTCACTCTACTTCAATACACGCTAGAAGTGGCGTAAGCTGTGCGGACTGCCACATGCCGTATAAAAGAAACGGCTCTGAAAAAATCACCGATCATAATATGATTAGCCCACTTGCAAATGTAAATGCATCGTGCAAAACTTGCCACATGCAAGGCGAAAACGAACTTAAAGCCCGTGTTAGCTTTATCCAAAATCGCTTTGCTCATGAGCTTAGAAAATGCGAAAATTCGCTACTTTCGCTTATCCAAGACATAAAAACTGCTAGAAGCGAGCTTGTAAAACACGAAAAATTTGCAAATTTGGGCGAAAAAGAGCAAAAAGATGCTATAACAAAAGCCCTTGATTCGGTTTTGGCTTTGCACCGCAAGGCACACATCAGGTGGGATTTTGCATATAGCGAAAATAGCTATGGTTTCCACGGCGATGAAGAGGCAAACCGCGTAGTAGGACAATGCAAAGAAATCTCACGCCAAGGTCAGCTAGAACTTGCCAACACACTTTCGGATTTTGGCATAAAGATCAAATTTACGCAAATCGCCGATGAAATCGAGCCTCCAAAAGAAATAGGACACAAATATCCAACCGGCGTAGCACCTACAAAAGCCATGAAAGAAACCGATGAAAAGGTAAAAAATTTGGATTTTAAATAATCCAAATTTGGCTAAACTCCAAGCATTTTGCTTGGAGTTTGCTTTTTCATCGAGCATTAAATGATTTTATAATATAATTTGGCAAAACTTTTTTGGGGAGATTAGTTTTGCTTGAAAAAATTTATATTTTTGAGAGTTTAAATTCCGATGAAATCGCAAGACTTAAAGAAATCAGCGTAAGGAAAAAATACAAAAAAGGCGAGTTTTTGTTTTTAGAAGGCGATGAGCCAAAATGGCTAAATTTCTTGCTTAGCGGAGCGGTTAGACTATATAAAACAAGCCCAAAATGTAAAGAAATTTTCTTGCACCAAATTCCCCCTTTAAATTTTGTAGCAGAAATGGCAAATTTTGAAAGAATTGCGTATCCAGCCACTGCCGTTTTTACGACTGGTGGCGAGGTTTTAAGGATAGATTATCAAAAATTTTATGATGAATTTTTGCAAAAACCTAAAATCGCTATGGAATTTATAAAATCTCTAACAAAAAAAATCCGCATCAACGAAGCAATAATTCATCAAGAACTAATCCTTAGCTCAGAAGCCAAAATAGCAAAATTTATCGCCGAAAACTCCGATGCTTTCGATACTTTAAAACATACCCAAATAGCTTCTATCTTAAACATCACCCCAGAAACTTTTTCACGAATTTTAAACAAATTTAAAAGCCAAAATTTGATAAAACTAGACAAAGAAAACAAAATTCTCTCAAAAAATTTAGAAAAACTGCAAGAAATTTATAAAGAATAATGAGCGAATAAATTTAGTTAAATTTATC
>JAILCJ010000060.1 GCA_024680445.1 Campylobacter sp. | reverse complement strand
GCACAAGAATTTGGTGCTGATGATCTTGATGGGACGATACAAAAAGAAAGCATACAAAGTGCAGCCGGTGCGGCTAGTGCAAATGGTGTAGCGCTTAAAGATTTTATCGATATTATCAAAACTTCTGGTTTTACGCCAGTGCTTCGAGATAGTTTATATAATGAACTAAAAATTTATTAAAAAGGAGATTGTTGTGGATATTTTTAAGTTAAAAAGTAACGGCACAACCGTAGCTAGGGAGTTAAATGCCGGACTTACGACTTTTCTCACCATGCTATATATAATACCGGTAAATGCTCTTATAATGAGTAAAACTGGTATGCCGATTGAAGCCTTGATAACTGCAACCGCATTTGTAACGGCTTTGGCTACTATATTAAATGGTTTATGGTCAAATACACCTATGGCAATGAGCGTTGGCATGGGACTTAATGCGTATTTTACCTTTGGCTTGGTTTTGGGTATGAAGGTTCCGTGGCAAACGGCTTTGGGGGTAGTTTGTCTTTCTGGTATTATTTTTGTTGTGCTTTCTTTTACGAATTTTCGTATGTGGATCATATCTAGCATACCAAAAGATCTTTGCCGTGCCATTAGTGGCGGTATAGGGGCGTTTATAAGTTTTGTTGGTTTTCAACAAATGGGTATCATCGTAAATAATGACACCGTTTTGCTTGGACTAGGCAAGATAACAGAGTTAAATTCTCTTGTTAGCGTTCTTGGAATTTTTATCATTATTGGACTTTTTGTTAGAGGCATGAAAGGTGCTTTTATCATTGGTGTTTTGATAAATTCTGTTATTTCGTGGGTATTGGGGCTTTCGCCTTTTCCAACAGAATTTGTTTCTATGCCAGCGTCTATAAATCCGATATTTTTACAGCTTGATATAAAAAGCGTATTTTATAATTCACTTGGTTTATTTTCATGGGCTTTGTTGCCTGTTATCATAGTGTTTTTTGTTACAGATTTGTTTGATTCAGTCGGCACACTTTCTGGCGTTGCTAGCAGAAGTGGTTATGATTTGGATAAAGATAAAGAAGGTGCAAAAAAGATAGAAAAAACGCTCGAAGCCGACGCCCTTGCAACCGTTGCTGGTTCTTTGTTTGGTGTTAGTACTACAACAACCTTTGTTGAAAGTTCAAGCGGAGTTGAAGCTGGTGGTAGAACAGGACTTACGGCGGTATTTTGTGGTTTATTTTTCTTGCTTGCTTTGTTTTTGTTGCCGTTTTTTAAAGCCATCCCATCAAATGCGATATATCCAGTGCTAGTTGTAGTTGGAATTTTGATGTTTACAGAACTTGGTCGAGTTGATTATAAAGATCCAGCCATAGCTTGTGCAACTTTCTTTATAGTTGTTTTGATACCATTTACTTACTCTATTACAAATGGTATTGCTTTTGGTTTCTTGACATATTTGGTAGTAAGAGTTTTTAGGGCAGAGTGGGATAAAATAAATCTTGGTGTTTTAATGCTTAGTCTTATAAGTTTTATTGTATTTTTGGTGCAATAAGGGGAGCAAGATGAAATTTTATAGTTATGATGAATTTGCCAAAGATGTAAGGATACTTGCCAAAGATATAAAAAACAAATTTGAACCTGAAGTTATCGTGGCTATCGCAAGGGGCGGTATGACACTTGGGCATTGTTTGGCGGTTGCTTTAAATAATAGAAAGCTTTTTAGCTTAAATTCTATACATTACGATGGCGAAAAAAAGTTAAACACGGTTGAAATTTCAAATATCCCAGATCTTAGTAAATATAAGAAAATTTTATTAACCGATGATATCATCGATAGTGGCGAGAGTTTGGTTGCGATAAAAAAGCGTTTGCTAGAACTTTATCCGCAACTTGATATCAAAATCGTTAGTATTTTTTATAAGCCAAAAGCACTTTTGATACCGGAATTTTGTGTCAGAGAGGCTGATGACTGGATAGACTTTTTTTGGGATGTAAAAATTTAAGGTAAAAATATGCAAATTTTAAGAGAATTTTTTGATAGAAATGATAAATTCTTTGAGCTAAAAATTCTCTTTTTGATTTGTTTTTTAGATATTGCAGCACTTTGGTTTTGTGCGAGTTTTTTAAGTATTAGTTATCATGAAGCCAAGGTATTTTTTTATAAAAGCGATTTTGTAAGCTATCTTATACATATTAGCACGGCGTTTTTTGGTCAAAATGAATTTGCCCTTCGTATGCCTATGGTCGTGTTGCATGTATTTAGTGTTATACTCTTATATAATGTAAGCAAATTTTATTTAAGCCATAGCATAGATAGGTTGTTTAGTGTAAGCTTATTTGTTTTGTTGCCCGGTGTTGTTGCCAGTGCGGTTTTAGTTAGCGATGCTGGACTTTGCATAATGCTTGCACTTTTGCTTATTTATCTTTTTCATCTTAAAAAATATATATTATTTTATGTGATTTTGTTTTTAACAGCCTTTATAAAAGGCGAATTTATCGTGCTTTATTTGGCATTTTTCATATATGCTTTAACAAGGAAAAATGCATTTTTGGCGTGGTTTTGTGTTTTATTGTTTGCCTTTGATATTTATTTTTTTGGCTTTGATACAAAAGGCAAACCAAGCGGACATTTTGTCGATACTTTTGGTATTTTTGCAGCGGTTTTTTCACCCTTTGTTTTTGCATATTTTGTTTATACGATATATAGAATTTGGGTTAAAGAAAGCTCAAAAGAATTGCTATGGTATGTGAGTGTAAGTGCTTTTTGTTTTAGTATATTAATCTCACTTCGTCAAAGATTTGCGATAGAAATTTTCTTGCCTTTTTGCGTTATTTCAACTCCTTTAATGGTAAAAGTTTTTATGAATTCATATCGTATAAGACTTGCAAGATTTAGACGCAAATATACTTTTATGGCTGCCTTTGTTCTTGTTTTTTTGCTTGTAGGTTATATTTTTATAGTATTTAATCACCTTGCTTATCGTTATCTTGATGATCCAAAACAACATTTTGCATATAGACAAAATGTAGCAAAAGAACTTTCTAAAGAACTTAAAAATAGGCAAATTTATAAAATTTATAGCAGTGATAATAAACTTGCTTTAAGATTAAAATTTTATGGTATAGAAAAATCTGGTAAATTTCGTCTAAAATATGGCGGAAACGACATTGTGATAAAACGGATGGGGAAAAAAATAGCAAATTTTACATTGAAAAAGCTTTGATATGAGAAAGAAAAATTTTAGATATACAAAGATACATAGAAACGCTTTTAGTGTTGTGGAAATTATTGCTGTAATTATCATTGTTAGCATACTTATTTACATCGCAATGCCAAAAAGAGAAAGTGCCTCGGCACATTTAGCGGCAGAACAAATTTTATCTCATATTAGATATACAAGGCATCTTGCACTTATAGATGATAAATATAG
>JAILCJ010000055.1 GCA_024680445.1 Campylobacter sp. | reverse complement strand
TTTTTAATTTTTGCACATTGTATAAAATCACACAAGTCATCGTAAGTAGTATATGTTTTATTTTCGTAATAATTCTTATACCATCGAACCGTTTTTTCAAAAGTTATCTTGCTATCCCAAACAGGATGCCAATTTAGTAAATTATGAGCCTTGGAACAATCTAATTTTAATAAATTTGCTTCATGTGGTTGATTTGGATCTTGATTTATTTCGAATTTTATTTTATCCCAATGTGTTTTTACATTTTCTACGACTTCTTTTACGCTTATGCTTCCTTCGTCGTTTGGCCCGAAATTCCACGCATCAGCGAATTCTTTTTTGCCTTCAAGCAGTTTTTGACCTATAAGTAAGTATCCACTAAGCGGCTCTAAGACATGCTGCCATGGGCGTGTAGCATGTGGATTTCTTATGCTTACTTTTTTGCCTTGCGATACAGAAAGCATTATATCTGTCATAAGCCTATCTTTTGCCCAATCCCCACCGCCTATAACATTACCAGCTCTACAAGTAGCTAAAAGCGTATTGTGCTTTGTTTTGTAATCATGCAGATTGAAATATGAATTTCTATAAGAAGTTGCAAGCAAATCAGCACAACCTTTTGAGGAACTATACGGATCATATCCGCCCATAGGATCATTTTCACGATATCCCCATATCCATTCTTTGTTTTCATAAGCTTTATCGCTCGTGATATTTACTATGGCTTTTACATTAGATTTTCTGCACGCTTCGAAAACTTTTAAAGTCCCAATAACATTTGTTTCATAAGTATTTATGGGGTCTTCATAAGATAATCTCACCAATGGTTGGGCTGCTAGATGAAAAACTATTTCTGGTTTATATGCGTTAAAAACCTTATCAAGATGTGGCAAATCTCTAATATCGCCTATTTCTTCATCGATATCCAAATTTAAAAGTCCGATATGATTTGGCGTAGTAGGAGCCGGTAAAGAATATCCTATTACTTTTGCTCCAAGTTGTTTTAACCAAAACGCAAGCCAAGAGCCTTTAAATCCAGTATGACCAGTGATAAGAACTGTTTTATTATGATAAATACTAGAAAATAATTTTTGCATATTTATTACCAGACTTTCCAAGGAGCCTTACCACTATCCCACATTTTTTGCAAGACTTGCTTATCTCTTAGAGCGTCCATAGGTTTCCAAAATCCATTGTGTTTAAATGCACAAAGCTCTCCGTCTTTGGCTAAATTAGAAAGTGGTTCTTGCTCAAAAATAGTTGCATCGCCATTTTGTATATAATTAAAAATTTTTGGCTCACAAACAAAAAATCCAGCATTTATCCAATTTCCATCGCCTTTTGGTTTTTCCATAAAAGAAGTTACTTCATTAGAGCTATTTATATCTAGCGCTCCAAATCTGCCTTCTGGTTGATACGCTGTCATTGTGGCTATTTTGCCATGATTTTTGTGGAATTTAACCAATTCATTTATATCAATATCGCCGACACCATCGCCATATGTAAGCATAAATGTTTCATTTCCGACATATTCTGCAGCTCTTTTTATACGCCCGCCAGTCATAGTATCTAGCCCAGTATCTAGAAGCGTTACTTTCCAATCTTCGCTTAAAGTATTATGAATCGTGACATTATTTGTTTTTAAATCAATAGTTACATCGCTTCTATGTAAAAAATAATTTGCAAAATATTCTTTTATATAATACCCTTTATATCCCAAAAGAATCACAAATTCATTAAATCCATATTGACTATAAATTTTCATAATATGCCATAATATAGGTTTTCCACCTATCTCAACCATTGGTTTTGGTCTAATACTTGTTTCTTCTGCTAAGCGAGTCCCAAAACCACCAGCCAAAAGTAAAACTTTCATATTTATCCTTTATTATTTTTCGATTCTATTTTCTTCAATTTTAAAATTTTTTATACTTTCTTTTAGGGTTATTATTAAAATCGCCAAAATAATGCCCATAATTAAAGCAATTTGTGTAATAAATATTCTATTTAGTCCCACTTCTTTATCACTTACTAAGATATCCCCAAGTATTTTAGAAGTTTTTATATTGCTTAATTCGATTTTGGCTATATCAAGCGAGGTCGATAGTTCTTTAATATGCATAGGCAATGTCGTATTTAAATCATTTTTTAAACTTTGCAAAGACATTAATAGTTTATTTTTTTGTATATTTAAATCATTTAATTTGTACTGTAAGTTAGATAATTTTTCAATATCAGAAAATATTGTATTTTTAGAGTTTGTTTTATTTAAAATTTCTATACTTTTTTGCAATGTTTGTATAGATTGATAAAGTGTAGGAAGGGTTTCTTGCTCGATATTATTGATATTGTATCTTAAAATACTTGCGTTATTTTCTTGATATGCGATTTTGCTTTCTAGGCTTTTTATTTTAGCATTTATGACTGTTTGATATAATTCTAGTTTGCTTTTTTCTTCGTTATTGATAAATTTTAGTACTTCTTTTGCTTTTGATATTAATTTGTTTTTATCATATCCTCGAATATATATTTCTAGATTTTTTAAAGAATTTGTATTACCATTTTCGTCATCTATAATTTTAACATTATATACGGCACCATTGGCAAGATCTTCTTTTTTTATAAACTTAGGAATAGCTTTAAAATTATAAACTATTTTGTTTTTAATGGTATAGATATCTTCAAGAGGTTGAAATTCTTTTTTTGTTTGGTTATAAATAGTACTTGTTTTTATAAATGCTTTAGCTTCATATATTGGTACTTTGTTTAGTCCATAAAAAAAACCAAGCAAAGTAAAGATTAGTGTAAAGAAAAATATAAATTTTCGCTTATTATAAAGTAATGTAAAAATTTTAAATAAATCTATCGTGTCATCATTTTGTTTTTGAATAACTTCGTTCAT
>JAILCJ010000215.1 GCA_024680445.1 Campylobacter sp. | reverse complement strand
AATTTATTAATTAACTTACTTTGTTATAATTTCACAATAAATTTACGATACGGAGAAAAGTGATGAATAAAATTATATCATTTGTGCTTGCAAATATGCTTCTAGCATCGCAAGTAATAGCGTTTAGCGTAAAAGATGAGCCAAAATTTGGCTTTACTGGCTATAGAATGAAACACAAACAACCAGTGGAAGGTAAATTTCGCCAAGTCAATTTTAAATTTGCTCCGAGTGAGGATTTTGCAACATTTATAAAAAGTTTTGAATTAAATATTGATAGCAATCATATCGAAACAAGACCAAGAACGATGATAAGAGATAGCCGTATCATTGCGATTTTTAATCAAGATAAAATTAATGCAAAAATTGTTGATGTTAAAGGCAATGAAAGCGAAGGTAATTTTACAGTTGAAATCACCACAAATGGTGTTTCAAAAAATTATGAAGCCCCATATAAAGTTGTAGATATGGTACTTAAAGCAGAAACTGCTATTGATTTACTTGATTTTAATCTCACCGATAGCTTTAACAAATTTCAAACACACTGTCGTGCCCTCCATGGTGGCAAATCATGGAGTGATGCAAAAGTAAATATGTCTTTTACTCTTGAAAAATAATGCTTTTTAGCCCAAATTTTTTGGGCTAATTTTTTCATTTATTTTTATATCATTTTTTATACTTAATAAAATTATGCTTATAATTTTTCAGAAATTTTAGCGAGGCTTTTTGACAGCTTGTGTCGTAAATTTAATTTTACAAAAAATAGCTAAAAAATTTTAGCTTTTTTAAATTAAATTTCAAAATTCAAACAAATTTCAAACTTTTTAGCTTATAATGCCCCAAATACAAAGGGCAAATAAAGCCAAAAAAGCAAGTAATAAAGGCAAAAAATGCTAAAAGATGGGCATGGTAGAGTGATTGATTATCTACGCATTTCGATCACGCAAAGATGTAATTTTCGTTGCAGATATTGTATGCCACAAACGCCGTTTTCATGGGAGCCACGAGAAAATTTACTTAGCTTTGAAGAATTGTTTTTATTTGTCAAAGTCGCCATTGACGAAGGTGTCAAAAAGATACGCATAACAGGCGGCGAACCGCTGGTGCGTAAGGATTTGGATAAATTTATCGCCATGATTAGCAATTATGCCCCAGATATAGATTTGGCACTTACCACAAACGGATTTTTTTTAAAACATTACGCAAATGCCCTAAAAAACGCTGGTCTTAAACGCATAAATATGTCTCTTGATAGTCTTGATGCTAAAAAAGCAAAATTTATCGCACAAAAAAGCGTTTTGCATGAAGTTTTGGCTGGTTTTGAATCGGCTTTACAAGTGGGATTGAAAGTTAAATTAAACTGCGTAGTGCTTCAAGGCGTAAATGACGATGAAATCGTATCTCTTTTGGATTTTGCCAAGGCTCACGACTGCCAAATTCGCTACATAGAATTTATGGAGAACTCTCACGCAAAAAACGAACTAAAAGGGCTAAATTCCACACAAATTTTAAAAGAAATTTCTAAAAAATATCACTTAAATCCCATGCCAAAACTCCCAGAATCTCCAGCCTCGCTTTTTAGCCTTGATGATGGCTATACTTTTGGCATTATCGAACCGCACAAGCATGATTTTTGCGATACTTGCAATCGCATAAGGCTAAGCGCAGAAGGCTTACTCATACCTTGCTTATATTTTGATGAAGCAAAAAATATAAAAGACGCTATAAAAAACGGTGATATCGTCTCTGCAAGCGAAATTTTACGTCAAGTCCTGCAAGATAAACCAAAACAAAACAAATGGCAAAGTGACGATAACAACAAAATGTCTAATCGTGCCTTTTACCAGACTGGCGGTTGAGTTGTCGCTAGCTTTGGTAGAGAGTTTTTTGAGCATACAAGGGGAGGGTAAATTTAGCGGACGTCTCGCTATTTTTTTAAGATTTTTTGGTTGCAATCTTAACTGCAAAGGCTTTGGGGTAAGCGAAATTTCACCAAAAACAGGCAAAATTTTGCAAGGCTGTGACACTATACGTGCTGTCAATCCAGACTTTGAAGCAAAAATCATCAAAAACGAAAACGAACTTTTATCCATAGTCGAAAATTATTCTAAAAATTTAAAGCAAAAAGCCATTATTGTTATCACAGGCGGAGAGCCATTGCTTCACCATAAAAACGAAATTTTCTTAAAATTTATAAACGCCTTGATAAGCCGATCTTATGAAGTGCATTTTGAAAGCAATGCAACGATTTTTATAGATTTTTCTCGCTATGAAATTTATAAAAATTGCTATTTTGCACTAAGCGTAAAGCTCGAAAATAGCGGTGAAAGCAGGGCAAAACGCATAAACGAAAAAGCCCTTATCGCCATAAAGCAAAACGCCAAAGATAGCTTTTATAAATTTGTTTTAACAGGCAGTGATGATGAAAAACGTCAAATAGATGAAATTTTAAGCATTTGCGACAATGATGTTTGGTGCATGCCCCTTGGTGCAAACAAAGCCGAACTAGAAAAAAACGCTTTGAAAGTTGCAAATTTTGCGATAAAATACGGCTTTAACTATTCAGAGCGTGTTCACATCAGGCTTTGGGATAAAAAAGAAGGTGTTTGATGATAATACGAAAACTTTTCAAATTTGAAAACGCACACATAGTAAGATCATGTAGTTCAAAACGTTGCAAAACAAGTATCCATGGGCATAGTTATAGGGCTGAAATTTTATTAAGTTCAAATTTTTTAGACGATGCCGGCATGGTCTATGATTTTGGACTTATGAAGCAAAATATCGCCACCATTATCGATAGTTTTGATCACAGCACAACAATTTTTTCAAAAGATAGCGACGAATACAAAAACGATATCAAAAAACACTCTGCTCGCTGGGTGCAAATTCCATTAAATCCGTCAGCCGAACAATTTTGTAGAATATTTTTTGTTATCATCGATGAAATTTTAAAACTCACTCTCATGCAAAACGGCGAAAAAAATGTAGAAATTCATAGCGTTATCGTGCATGAAACCGATACTGGCTATGCACAATGCTTCAAAGATGACGCTTATAACCCGCAAATGGGCGAAATACGCCTTGAAGATATCGTATTTTCAGAAGCCGTAATCGCAGAGTGGGACGATCCAAAACTTTTTGAAAAGATAAAAAACAAGACAAAATTAATCAATCCAAAGGATATTTGATGAAAAAATTTCTAGCGATTCTTGCCACAATAGGACTATTTTTTGGGGCTTGTAGTGAACAAAATGAAACTCCAAAAGAGCAAAATGAAGTTATCCCTAGCGATGTGAATATATCTGTTAGCGAAACAAATGTGACTGTCGATGAAAACTTCCCACCAGAACCAGTTATGGAGGAGAAATGAACGAAAATTTAGTCCAAATTTACGCTCAAACTTTGCCGATTCATCAAGGGCTTATGCACGCACTTAGCCTATGCGTTTTGATTTATATATTTTTAGCAAGTTTTGGACTAAATTCAAAAAATTATACCCTTAAAATTCGCTATTTTTTGCCACTTTATCACTCGATTTTGGCGATGATGATTTTTAGCGGATTGTTATTACTTAGTGCTTACAATTTTAAAGTAAATTTTCACATTTTTTTAATGATTTTAACCTCTCTTGGCTTGATAGCTTCAAGTGCGATAGGATATAAAAGACTAAAATTTTTTAGCCGAATAAGAAATTTTCAAAGTTTTAGAAAATTTGCTTTTAAAAAAACTATATTTGATGTAATTCTTATACTAATGGCAGGAATTTAATGAAATTTTTATATGAAAAAAACGCCGGTAGCGAATTTATAAAACTTGAAAACGAAGCCTTTTTACATCTAAAAGCAAGACGCGTAAAACAGGGCGAAAGAATAGAACTAAGAAATCTTATAGATGATAAACTTTATCTTTATGAAGTGCAAGAAATCGGACGAAAAAATGCAAATTTGAGTTTGGAATTTGCAAGTCTTACTCAAGGTAAAATCTACGATAAAGCCCTTGCTTGGGCGGTTGTCGATCCAAAAACCATAGAAAAAACTCTAGCCTTTTTAAATGAACTTGGACTTGGTAAAATCATCTTTGTTTATACAAAATTTTCACAAGCAAATTTCAAACTTGACTTGCAAAGATTCAAATACCTTTGTGCTATGTCCTGCCAGCAATGCGGTAGGCAAAGCTTGATGAAATTTGAAGTTTGCAAAAATATAGACGAATTTTTAGAACTTTATCCAAATAGTGCCCTTTTAAATTTTGGCGGCAAGAGTTTGCAAAAATATAATGATGAATTACTTTTTGTAGGACCAGAAGGCGGTTTTAGTGATGATGAAGTGGCAAAATTTAAAAACTCGTATTCTTTAAATACAAGCGAAATTTTACGCTCTCAAACCGCAATGATAACTTTGTGTGCAAATTTTGTATTGTAAGCTAAATTTTATATTTATTTAAGTATAATCACGCCTTAATCAAAATTTAGCAAAGGGACATAAATATGAAAAAAGATATTCATCCAGAATTTGTAGAAGCAACCGTAGTTTGTGCTTGTGGCAACACTTTTAAAACCAAATCAAATAAAAGCGAGATCAGAGTTGACATTTGCTCACAATGCCATCCTTTCTTTACTGGTAGCGAAAAAATAGTCGACAGTGCCGGTCGTGTCGAGAAATTTAAGAAAAAATACGCTCGTAACTAAAATTGATATATTTCGTTCCTACACCGATAGGAAATTTAAAAGACATTTCACTTCACGCACTCGAAGTTTTGCGTGAATGTGAGTGTATAGTTTGCGAAGATACGAGAGTCAGTAAAGCTCTCGTGAACCTTTTAAATCAGAGATTCGACGCTGGAATTTACCCAAAAGAATTTATCCCCCTTCATACTCACAACGAAAAACAATTTTTCTTAGGACTTAACGAAAATTTTTTTGATAGAAATATAGCTTTTTTAAGCGATGCAGGCATGCCTTGTATAAGCGATCCGGGGCAAAGTTTGATGCAGTATGCTATAAAAAATGGCTTAGATTATGAAGTTTTAAGCGGTTCAAACGCCGCCTTGCTTGCCTTGGTAGCAAGTGGTTTAGTAAGTAAAGAATTTATATTTTTAGGCTTTTTACCAAACACAGGCAAAGACAGAAGTACAGCCTTGCAAAACGCTATAAATCTTGCATATCCAGCCGTCATTTATGAAAGTCCAAAACGGATTTTATCTCTTATCGAAAATTTAGCAAAACTTGCTCCAACAAGAGAAATTTTTCTTATCAAAGAAGCGACTAAAAAATTTGAAACAAAATTTCACGCCCTTGCCAAAGACATGCCACAAAAACTAAAAAAGGCAAATTTAAATGGCGAGTGGTGTGTGGTGCTTGATAAAAGCGAAAATTCAAGTAGCGAAAAAATTTTATTATCCGATATACAAGAACTTGAAATTCCGCCAAAAATCAAGGCAAAACTTATGGCAAAAATCACTGGCGAAAACAGTAAAAAAATTTATGAAAGGCTTGTAACTGGGGCAAAGTAACATTTGTGTGATGAAATTATAAATTTTATATGAAATATAAGAGAATTTTTACACATTTTTTGCTATTATCCCTAGATGATTATTTACGGCAAACAACTATTTTTACATATTTTAGAAAAACACGCCGATAAACTCGAAGAAGTTTATCTTGCCAAAGAGTGCGATAAAAAACTTTTTAGCAAAATCGCCGGCAGGGGTGTAACAATAAAACGCGTTGATAATCAAAAAGCCCAATCTATGGCTCACGGCGGCAATCACCAAGGCTTTCTCGCCAAAGTCAAAGACTTTGAATTTGCAAGTATTGACGAAGTCAAAAAACTTGACAAAGTAGTGATATTTTACGGTGTCAGCGATGTTGGAAATATCGGTGCTATGCTTCGTTCGGCATATGCACTTGGTTTTGACGGTGCTGTAATCATAGCCAAAAATATCAATATCGAAGGCGTATTGCGAACCAGTAGCGGTGCCGCTTATGAGATAAGCATAGCCTTGTGCGAAGATGGATTAAGCTTGTTAAACGAATTAAAACAAGTCAAATTTGATCTTTATGCAACGGCAAATGGTGGGAAAAATGTTAAAGATATAAAATTTTCGCAAAAACTTGCTCTACTTATGGGTAGCGAGGGGGAAGGAATTCCGCAAAAAGCAATTTCAAAATGTGACGAGTGCGTCGGAATTTCACTCAAAAACGGCTGGGATTCACTAAATGTCAGCGCAGCCTTTGCGATAATTTGTGATAGGATAATAAATGGATGAAAAATTAAATGATTTAAATATTTTAAAAGATGTTGGACTTAAAGAAGTTGCGAGAAAAACGCACATTGAGCCTGATTTTTTACAAGCGGTTATAGATAAAGACTTTGAAAAACTAGCCCATACAAATGCAAATGGCTATATAAAAATAATCCAACGCGAATATAATGTCAATCTCTCATCTTGGCTTGAAGAATTTGAAGAATATAAAAAAGAACATAATCTTGACGAGCCAAATAAAATGCGAGTAAATCCAAAAGTTAAACAATACAGCTCAAATACCGATGGCTTGAAATACCTAAACGGCGGTTCTATCGGTTGGTTTTTGTGGTTTATGATTTTGATCGCATTTTTTGTTTTGGCATATTATTTTGACGCACACAAATACATAGAAGAACTTCCAAAATACTTCGAAAATGACGAGAAAAACGCTTCATATTCGACTACAAGCGTAGTGCAAGAAGTTAAGAAAAACATGAAAATCATCGAGCAAAACACTACTTCGATGATAGTCAGAAAAGACGAAAACACTAGCATACAAGTATCTATCACTCCGGTTAAAGATACAAATTTGAGCGAAAAAAATGTTAGCATCACACAACCTATCAAGTTACCAACCTTGCTAGTAGATGAAAATTCAAGTCTAGCAAAAACTGCCTTGCTTGATACAAATTCTACTCCAAAAATCGATACAAATTCTAGCCTAGCCGCCACTCCGACTACTCCAACGGACGCAAATGCAACTGCACTCGGCGAAATTCAAAAAGATATCGGCGTCTATCTTATCAGCTCAGAAGGTGCGGTTTTCACTCCACGTGCAAGAGTTTGGCGTGGCGTTATCGATATAAAAACCGGTAAAAAGATTTCACGAACAACGACTGAAAGCTTTGAGGCTCCAAGCGAAGGCGAGTGGCTTGTAGCTTATGGCAATGGCAATATAGAATTGCGTTCAAAAACAAACGAATTAAAAACCTTTGACGGCGGTAGAGCCGCAAGATTCCTTATAAGAAACGGACAAATCAGATTCTTAACTTATGACGAATTCTTATCCTTAAACGGAGGAAAATCGTGGTAAAAAAGGCGATTTTTCTCGCACTTTTTTGTGTTTTTGCTTTTGGAGTAAATGATACAAATTCTAGTCAAGCAAACAAGGCTTACATAAATTCAAGGCATTTAAACATAAGTTTTAACTCTACAAACGCTGTTTCGCCAAAAATTTTTGTTAAAGCCATTTTGCAAAGCCTTGTAAATTTTGGTGCAAATATCGAAGATATAAACGAACTAAGCCTTGGCGATGAGCTTGTTTATAGTCTAAGTCTTGACAAGACAGACGGCTTTAACATGCAAGAACTAAAAAAGCAACTTGAAAGAAATTCTCTTTTTTTAAAAGATATACAAATAAATCAAAATGCTTTAAAAATTTCACTTGATGCTAGTATGGCTAAAATTTCTAGTATAGAATTAAAACCCGGTGAAGAAAATATTTTAGATCGTTCAAATACTGCGTATTTCGTTGGCGTAGATAAATTTGAAACTATAAAAATTCGCCCTAGGGGTACTAGCATGTGGTTTGCCTTGATTTACGGCTTCGATAAAAATTTATCTCATCTTTTTACCATAAAAAAAGATGAGATGAGTAATGAAATTCGTCTAAACCTTAATGGTGCAAAATATCTTCTCATAAGCGATAAAGTCGATATCAACAACATAAAAGGCGGACTTATTTTAAAATAAAGGACAAAAAATATGTTTGACGAAATAAGATTTCACACTATTGAAAGACTTCCAAATTATGTTTTTGCAGAGGTAAATGCGATAAAAATGGCAGCTAGACGAGCCGGCGAAGACATCATAGACTTTTCTATGGGTAACCCAGACGGTCGCACTCCACAACATGTTATAGACAAACTTTGCGAAAGCGCTCAAAAAGATAAAACTCACGGATATTCTGTAAGTGCTGGTATTTACAAACTTCGTCTTGCAATTTGCAACTGGTATAACAGAAAATACGGCGTTTCGCTCGACCCTGAAAGCGAAGCAGTTGCCGTAATGGGTAGCAAAGAAGGTTTTGTTCACCTTGCCCAAGCTGTAGTAAATCCGGGTGATATCGCCGTTGTGCCAGATCCTGCCTACCCTATACACACCCAAGCATTTTTATTTGCTGGTGCATCGGTAGCAAAAATGCCTATCAAATTTAATGAAAATTTTGAACTAGATGAAAATAAATTCTTTGATGATTTAGAACATGCTTTACATTCAACCACGCCAAAACCAAAATATGTAGTTGTAAATTTCCCTCACAATCCAACTACGGTAACGGTTGAAAAAAGCTTTTATGAAAGACTTGTTGCCCTTTCAAAACAAGAAAGATTTTATATCATTTCAGATATTGCCTATGCGGACTTGACTTTTGATGGCTACAAAACTCCAAGTATTTTTGAAGTAGATGGTGCAAAAGATGTGGCAGTAGAGTGTTTTACCATGTCAAAAAGCTATAACATGGCTGGTTGGCGTGTAGGCTTTATGTGCGGTAACAAAAGGCTTTGTGCCGCTCTTAAAAAGATAAAATCATGGGTTGATTATGGTATGTTTACCCCTATTCAAGTTGCCGCAACCATCGCACTAGATGGCGATCAATCCTGCATAGGCGAAATTTGTAAAATTTATGAAAAAAGACGCGATATCTTAGTCGATGCCTTTAATGCAGCAGGTTGGGAGGTTGGCAAACCACGTTCAACCATGTTTGTTTGGGCAAAAATTCCACCAAAACTTGGCAATATGACGAGTTTAGAATTTTCAAAACAACTTTTAACCAAGGCCAGTGTTGCAGTTAGTCCGGGTCTTGGTTTTGGTGCCGGCGGCGACGGTTATGTGCGTTTGGCTCTTATAGAAAACGAAAATCGTATAAGACAAGCGGCAAGAAATATCAAAAAGTATTTGAAAGAGTTTGAATGAGAGTTGCAATTTTAGGTGTTGGAACAGTAGGCGAAGCAGTTATTAAAATTTTAAAACAAAACCAAGAATTAATCACCGCTCGTGGTGGCGAAGAAATCATCCCTGTTGTTGGCGTTGTAAGGAATTTAAACAAATTTCGCAATGTCGATATCGAGTTAAGTGACGATTTGGACGCTGTTACAAGCCGTGATGATATAGATGTTTTTGTTGAACTTATGGGCGGAATTGAAAAACCTTACGAAGTTGTAAGTAAAATTTTAAAACTTGGCAAACCTGTCGTAACCGCCAACAAAGCGCTCTTGGCTTATCACCGCTATACCTTGCAAAGCTTGGCTGGTTTAACCCCTTTTGGTTATGAAGCTAGTGTTGCTGGCGGAGTGCCTATAATAGGTGCTTTAAGAGAAGGACTTAGTGCGAATCATATCATTAGCATAAACGGAATTTTAAACGGTACAAGCAACTATATCCTAAGCTCCATGATGAATAAGGGCGAAAATTTCGCTGACGCTCTTAGAAAAGCACAAAGTCTTGGCTATGCAGAAGCCGACCCTAGCTTTGATATAGGCGGATTCGACACAGCACATAAGCTTTTGATACTAGCAAGTATCGCTTATGGCGTAAATGCTGTGCCAGAAGATATTTTGATAGAAGGCATAGAAAAAATCACAGCCGAGGATATATTTTTCGCAAATGATTTTGACTTTTGTATCAAACTTTTAGCGGTAGCAAAAAAATTTGATGATAAAATCGAACTTAGAGTGCATCCAACCCTTGTCCCAAAAGACAAAATGATAGCCAAAACTTCTGGTGTAACTAACGCCATAAGCGTAGTTGGAGATGCGGTTGGTGAAACCATGTTTTATGGACCCGGAGCTGGCGGTGCAGCCACGGCAAGTGCGGTTGTAAGCGATCTTGTCGCCATAGCTAGAAAGGTAAAAACACCTATGCTTGGCTTTAAAAATCCTATTACCGAAAAAAGTCTTGGTCTTTTAGGACAAAACGAAATTCGAACGAAGTATTATTTCAGACTAAAAGTCGCTGATGAACTTGGAACCTTGGCAAAGATAACAAATATAATGAGCCAAAACCAGCTTTCTATCGATAGCTTTTTACAAAAACCGGGTTCAAAAGAAGAACGAAACACAACGCTATTTTTCACAACGCACACCAGCTTTGAAGCAGATGTTAGACGAGTTATAAACTTGCTTCAAGCCCAAGATTTCATACTTGAAAAACCATTTATGATGCGTATAGAGATGTAAAATTTGGGTTTAAAAGAGTATATTTTCGGATTTAATAGCGAAGACGAAGCATGCAAATTTTTGAAAAAACAAGGCTGTGAAATTTTACATAGAAATTTTCACAGCCGTTTTGGCGAAATAGACATAATCGCCGAAAAAAACGAAATTTTACACTTTATAGAAGTCAAAGCAAGCGATAAAAACTATGCCACCATTTACCGCTTAACCCCCCAAAAAATGGCTAAAATTTTAAAAACCATAGATTTTTATTTTATGAAATACAAATGCCAAAATGATTATCAAATCGATCTAATCACCATAGAAAACGATGAGATAAAATGGCTAGAAAATCTTAGTTTATAAAATTTTTCTCTATCAAATTTGATTTCAAAATTACATCAAATTTGATAATACATTTTATGCAAAATCAATAAAATTTTAAAAACCCAAGCTAATAAATATATTGCTTTTATATTTAAAATATTTGTAGTATAATGGCACATTTTATATAAATAATAAGGAGAAACAATGGGAAAATACATTGAACTTACATCAGAAAATTTTGATGTAGCAAAGCAAGGCGTTGCCCTAGTAGATTTTTGGGCTCCATGGTGCGGACCATGCCGTATGATAGCACCTGTTATCGAAGAATTAGCTGCTGATTTTGACGGTAAAGCCAAAGTTTGCAAGGTAAATACCGACGAACAACAAGAACTAGCAGTAGAATTTGGCATAAGATCTATTCCAACTATGCTTTTCTTTAAAAATGGTGAAGTAGTCGATCAGGTAATTGGCGCTCAGTCAAAAAAATTCCTAGCAGAAAAACTTAATTCACTTCTTTAATGAAACAAAGAGATAGGAGGAGTTTACTCCCCCTAACTTATATTTTCGGTTCGTTTTTCGGAGCCGCTATGATAGCCATAGCCTTTGCTTACAATGACTATCGATTTTCAAGATACAAATTCATAAATTTTTCGGATTTTGTTCTATATGAAAAAACCGATATTTTTGAGCCAAAACATGAAAACTATCTGTTAGTTTTGTTTAGTTCAAGGCAAATGGATATACAAAAAGTTTTAAGCAATCTCGAAACGAGTTTGCCCATTTTGGCGGTTGATATCTATCAACAAAGACTCGATTCTAACAGCAGTATGAACTATGTTAGTACCGATATCAACTCGATTTTAAAGCTTATAAATTTGCTAAATATCAAACACATACCAAGTGCTGTTGAGATACAAAGGCAAAAAAACGGTGTTTATAAGCAAGATTCAAAAATTTTAGAAATTTAAAGGCTATGAAATGTTAGACTTAATTATCGTTGGTGCAGGACCTGCTGGACTTAGCGCCGGGCTTTACGCAACCAGAGGCGGTTTAAAAAATGTTATCATGTTTGAGCTTGGCGAACCGGGCGGACAGATAACTTCAAGCTCTGAAATAGAAAACTATCCGGGTCAAAAAAATCCGGGCGAAAGTGGCTATGATTTTATGAGCACATGGCTTGCACAATGCAGCAAATTTGGACTTGCAAACAAATGGGGCATGGTTGAAAGCATAAAGCAAAATCAAGACGGAACATTTAGCGTAAAAGTTGCAGATGATAAAACTTATGAATCTAAGGCTGTCATTGTTTGTACAGGTTCAGTACCACGTCGTGCTGGCTTTGTAGGCGAAGATAAATTTTTTGGACGAGGAATCAGCACTTGTGCAACATGCGATGGATTTTTTTATAAAAACAAAGAAGTTGCCGTGCTAGGCGGAGGTGATACAGCCATAGAAGAGGCGATTTATCTAGCAAATATCGTTTCAAAAGTATATCTCATACACAGACGTGAGGGCTTTCGTGCGGCCCCAACAACGCTTGAAAATGCAAGAAAAAACCCTAAAATAGAATTTATCACTAGTGCAACCATAAAAGAAGCCTATGGCGATGAAAGCGGATTGTTAGGCGTTAAAATAAACACAAAAGACGGCGAACGAGACTTGCCAGTACCGGGCATTTTTACCTTTGTTGGACTAGATGTTAGAAATGAGATTTTAAAACAAGAAGACGGTAGCTTTTTGTGCGAAATGTGTGCAAATGGACAAGTTAAAGTTGATCTAAAAATGCGAACTAACATACCCGGTCTTTTTGCGGCTGGCGATCTAAGACAAGACGCTCCAAAACAAGTTATTAGCGCTGCCGCAGACGGTGCAGTAGCTGCTCTAAGTGCGATAGGCTACTTAGAAAATTCACATTAAAATTTAGGGGCAAACGCCCCTTTTTGCTATGTTAGTACATATTTGTTGCTCGGTTGATAGCCACTACTTTTTACAACGACTAAGACAAGAACTCCCAAACGAAAAACTTATCGGATATTTTTACGATCCAAACATCCACCCTTACAGCGAATTTTTAATGCGTTATCAAGATGTTAAACGCTCTTGCCAAAAACTTGGTATCGAACTAATACTTGGCGAATACGACTATGAAGCATGGATAAAGGGAGCAAAAGGGCTTGAAGACGAGCCAGAAAAAGGCAAAAGGTGTCAATACTGTTTTGATTTTCGTGTCGGCAAAACCGCACAAATAGCTCAAAAACTCGGCGAAAAATCCATTAGCACAACGCTTTTAATGAGTCCAAAAAAAGACTTTACTCAACTAAAAAATTCACTAAATAAAGCAGTAACTGGAACAAATTTGCAAATTTATGCAGTTGATTTTCGAGTCGGTGGTGGCACAAATGAGCAATTTTTACTAGCCAAAAAAGACAAACTTTATCACCAAAACTATTGCGGTTGCGTCTTTGCCTTAGAACGCCAACGCAAAAGCCAAAATCAAATTTGCCAAGAATTATTTAGCGATATATACGCTAGAATTTTGCCTTCTTGCGTCGAAGATCGTCTAAAACTTTACGAAAAAGTAAGGGAATGCGAGGATAAAAATATCAAATTTGAACTTTTTAGACAACATTTTCTTAACTATCGCCTGCTAAGAGGGCTATTAAAATTTAATGGCAAAAGTTTGCATAGTTATTTTTTGTTTTATTCAAATTTCAAACGAAAAATTATCAAATTTACGCTTGAAAATGAGTGTAAAATCGCCAAAAACTTGCGAGATGGAGTTATTTTGCTTAGTATTGATGAACTAAACCGCCTTGCAAATTCAAATTTCAAAGATGTTTTATCGCTTTGCAAAGCCAAATTTGATTTGGAATTTGAAGTAAAAATCAGAGCAAAACTTTCAGGGCAAATGAGCCTAAACCCTATCATTATCCTAGATAAAATTTTAGCTGGCAAATATGAAATCAATGCCACTAACGAAATTTATAACGATAGCCGTGAAATTTTAGAAATCATATAAAACTTGCACTAACAAAACTCAAACCAATAACTTTAACAAACTAACAAGCAACTAACAAAAATTTTTCTTTGTTATCGCCGTTAGTTGCGAATTTTTAGTACTTAGCTTTGATAGTATCTAAAAATTTTAAAATTTGAGTTTGTAGCTGTGTTAGTGATTTGCTATTGTCAATAACAAAATTTGCCCTATCTTTTTTGCTTTGTATATCGATTTGAAGTTCTACCCTAGCCTTGGCTTGTTCATAACTTAGCGAATTTCTTGCCATTACTCGACTTATAAGCACATCTTTTGGCGCATAAACAACTACTACTTTATCAAATTCTTTATAATTTTCTCGTTCAAAATACAAAGGAATATCAACAAAATATACCCTGTCTTTTTTCTCCAAATTTGATGCTTGTCTTAAAATTTCGGCTTTGATTTTAGGGTGCAATACCCCCTCCAAAATGGCTAGCTTTGTCCTATCGGAAAAAACGATTTTACCGAGTTTTGCCCTATCTATTTTACCAGCACTTAAAATTTCATTACCAAAAATTTTGGCTATTTGCGAGCTAGATTTTTCAAGCTCGGCATGAGAAATTTCATCTGCATCAATAATGGCAAATCCAAGAGTTTTTAAAACTCCGCAAACACTACTTTTGCCGCACCCTATGCTACCTGTTATGACATAAGCCTTTTTAAATTTATTCATTTTAACTCCAATTTCTTGATAAATTTTACCCTATGTTTATTTAAAATTAGTTAGAATAGCCAAAATTTCAACAAGGATACAAAATGATAAGCTACAAAGACGCTGGTGTCGATATAGACGCTGGAAATGAATTTGTAAACGCAATAAAACCATGCGTAAAATCAACCGCAACTCCACTTGTTTTAGGCGGTATCGGCTCATTTTCTGGGGCTATCTCACTTCCAAGCGGCTACAAAAAACCAGCTATTTTAGCAGCAACTGACGGCGTTGGCACCAAACTTCGACTTGCCATAGACGCACAAAAACTTAGTGGTGTCGGCGAGGATTTAGTCGCAATGTGCGTAAATGACCTCATCTGCAACTTTGCTACACCGTTGTTTTTTTTAGACTATTATGCCACGGCAAAACTTGACATAAATAGTGCAAAAATTGTAGTCGAAGGCATAGCAAATGGCTGCAAACTCGCTTCTTGTGCCTTAATCGGTGGCGAAACCGCCGAAATGCCATCTATGTATGAAAAAGGTGATTTTGACTTGGCTGGATTTGCCGTTGGTATAGCCGAACAAGACGAAATAGACAGAAGCAAATTTGTTGAAAATGGCGATATCTTACTCGCCTTGCCGTCAACAGGGCTTCACTCAAATGGCTACTCTTTGGCAAGAAAAGTTTTAAAAGAAAAGAACTTGAAATTTGATGATTTACTAGGCGGAGAAAAACTCATAGACTTACTTTTGCGTCCAACGCGAATTTATGTTAAAGAATTTTTAGCACTAAAAACAAATATTAAAGCCCTTGCTCACATTACCGGTGGCGGTTTGATCGAAAATTTACCACGAGTTTTTCCAAATGGACTAGGTGCCAAAATAGAAAAATCCAGCATAAAAATGCCAAAAATTTATGAAATTTTTGATGGCATAGTTGAACAAAATGAGCTTTATCGCACCTTTAATACAGGCGTTGGTATGGTTATGATAGTGGCTAAGGATAAAGTTGATAATATACTTGCAAATTCCGATGCTTACGTAATCGGCGAAGTCATCAAAGGAAATGGTGTTAGCTTAGTTTAAACAAAAACTTAGTCGTGAATTTTGGCTGTATTTTTCAAAAATCGCTCAAAATTCACCCACTCTCATCAAAGCGTTTTAAAATATCAAATTTACAAATAAAAGTATTTTTAACTTTAAAATATAA